>JAWXUY010000213.1:0-3450 GCA_044425885.1 bacterium
TGCTAAAATCGGTAGAGAAACTTATAGTTACAACACAAATTATCTCAGAACAATCTGAGATAAGCGTAGAGAATTCTATTAAAGCGAATGATATAGTGCAGGAGACGAAAGATAATGCGAATATAGGAAGTAGAGAGATGCAGAATATGTTAGTGGCGATGGATGAGATAAATGACTCATCAAGAAGCATATCGAATATAATAAAAGTAATAGAAGATATATCATTTCAGACTAATATATTAGCGTTAAATGCGGCGGTAGAGGCAGCTAGGGCAGGGGAACACGGGAAAGGTTTTGCTGTAGTAGCGGAGGAAGTAAGAAGCTTAGCGAATAGGAGTCAACAAGCAGCTAAAGAGACAACGATTCTTATAGAAAATTCAGTGAATAAAGTATCTGAGGGGTCTGAGATTGCTAATAATACGTCGATTGCATTAACAAGTATAGTAGAACAGATAGAGAATATATCAAATATTATACAAGATAATCAAGCATCATCTATAAGTCAACAAAGCTCTATAGAGGAGATTACAAAGAATATATCAGAGATATCAAACGTGACGCAAATAAATACGTCTACGAGCGAGGAATCAGCATCAGCGAGCGAAGAATTATCGGCGCAAGCACAGATATTCTACAACTCGGTTTCGGAGATAAAATTAAAAAAATAATTTTTTAAAATAAAAATAAATATAAAAATAAATATAAAAATATACTCTAAAGATTTTCAAGATAATTTTTTTGGGGTATATTTTATTTAATTTTATTTATAATAATAATATAAAAGATATAAAAGATTATAAATAAAATTTTAGATAGGAGATAATTGGGTTATTGACGGATTTGGTTGGTATAGCAGTAGCGCCTATATTAGTGCTATTGATATATATTTATATAAGAGATAAGTACGAGAAAGAGCCAAAGATTTTGTGTTTAAAATGCCTATTGATAGGGGCATTGTCTTCGCTTCCGATAGTATACGTAGAGAGATTACTTTTTGAGTTAGCACCTATTAGTAATAATTATTTTTATAAAGCTTTTTATATATCGTTTGTTGTGGCATCTTTTACAGAAGAAACGTTTAAATATATTATTTTTGCGTTGTTGATATATTATAATAAAAAAAATAGGGGTTATTTCAATGAGCCCTTCGACGGGCTTGTATACAGCGCTTTTATTTCTTTAGGATTTGCACTAGTAGAGAATATATTATACGTGTTAAGTCCTACTCTAGGCGGTATTAGCACAGGCATTTTAAGGAGTATATTCTCTATTCCAGCACACTTTATATTTGCTATTTATATGGGATATTATTTTTCTAATAATAAGTTTAATAAGTTTAATAAGTCTAATAATAAAATTAATAATATTAGCTTGCTATATGCTTATATAGTCCCTATTTTAGTGCATGGTGTATACGATTTACTATTATTCTCTAATTTATATTATATACAAGTTTTATTTTTATTATATTTTATTTATATTTTATTGAGTAGCATCAGGATAATAAAACAGTTTATTAATAGTTCACCATTTAAATATAATAATAAATATATTGACTAATTTATACTTATATGTTAAACTAATTTTGTAAGAATTGTGATACGACATCGGAGGACTTAATTTTGATAGAAGCTGTTAGTTGTGGTGGTGTTGTAATTCATCGAGGAAAAGTTTTGTTACTCTATAAAAATCAGAATGGCAGATACAGAGGATGGGTTTTGCCGAAAGGGACGCTTGAAGAAGGAGAAACTTTTAAACAGGCTGCTTTGAGAGAAGTTAAGGAAGAAACAGGTTCGTCAGCTAAGATTATTTCTTATTTAGGTAAGACAGTTTATAATTTTCAGAGTTCTTCTGGTGCAGTTAATAAAACTGTTCATTGGTATCTTATGTCAACAGACTCTTTTTATTGTAAGCCACAAGCAGAAGAATTTTTTATTGATGCAGGGTTTTATAAACAACATGAAGCTTATTATCTTTTAAAATTTAATGATGAAAGGCAAATGATGAAACGTGCTTATGTTCACTATAGCGAGCATAGGAAAAAATATTATAAGTCAAAAAAGTATTTTAACTAATTGAATTACACAAAAGGGTTAAAATTCCCTAGAAACACTTGCCAATAATTATTTGTTATTATGCAATAAATAAACGTCTAGAAACGGGCGTACATATCAGTAATAAAGTTCAAAAGGACTTTTGATAATTAAAGTCTTAGGGAGAATAAATTATAATAAATTATTTAGTACCTAAGAACACCTTGATTTTTTAGTCTAGGGAGTTTCAGGAAATAAAATATATAATATAAAGAAGTATAAAAATAGAATTCATGAAAGGAAAAGCTACTTTGTATTTGAATAATATTAAGAAATATTATAAGTAGCAGGATTAAATAATGAAAACAGAGGTTGCTATAAAGGAGATTAGAAAAGAACTTGAGAAAATTTCTAATTCAATTTCTCAAAGAGTAAGTAGTAGAACATTATTATTTATTATAGTAGGTTCATTAATTGCATTAGCTACTACTATTGTTATTGCTATAATCGTAAAAAACAAAATGGAAGAGCTTGAAGATGATGAATTTTACTATGATGAAGATGATTTTTATGAAGATTATCACGCTTTAGATTACGAAGAAGAATAATAGAAGTATATGAATTAATTTAAGAAAATCTGTAGATTGTTAAGTATTAATAATTTATGGGTTTTTTTTGGGGGGTATAGACGTGAGTAAATAAATATAATAATATTAAATTCTACTAGTTAGTATTATTAATTCTATAAGTTGACAAAAAAAAATGTTAATTATAATTATTGACATTAAACAAATATTATATTAATATAATAAATAAGGTCAATAATTTTATGTTTTACATTTTTACATTTTTGTACTTATGATATATAAAATTAAAAAAAATAAGCAAAATGCAGTATTTTCAATAAATATACGTCATCAATAGATGCACACATTCCTTTTTTTGTTACTAAAAGTTTTAGAAATAATTCTTTTATAAGTTTTTTGTATTTTTTGTTTATTACGTAATTTTTGCTTATTTAGCACTTGTTCAAGAATACTCATGATTTTAGTTATGAGAAGAATTGAATAATAAAGTAAGGCAATGGGAGTTGGTATTAGTGCTAATACTCATTGCTATAGGGCGACTTGAACACGCCCATAAGAATATTTGTTTATATTACTTAAAATCTCATAACTTTAGTAATGAGAGAGTTCAGTTTAAATTTATATCTTTCACCTCCTTTCTGTGTATGTTATACTTATAAATTGTGATTTATAGATTATAGATTAAGAATTATTGACTAAATTATAGATATAAAACAAAAAAACCTTAGAGAACAACACTCAAGGTTTTTTGTTTTTTAATTTATAAATTATAATTTATAATTTATAATAAGTATTGCTAAATTCTTCTAATGACAAAGGCTTTGAAAATA
>JAWXUY010000214.1:0-3444 GCA_044425885.1 bacterium
GCCAAAATTTATAAATATATTAAATTAATTTATTTATTATTATTAAATATTATTAAAAAAGCATTAAATAACCATATTTATAATAGTTTGGCATCGGTCTATTATCTTGATAGGATTAGAAAATACGCATGATGAAGAAAAAATAATCGTTATTGGCGTTGGTGGGGCTGGTAACAACGCTGTTAACAGAATGATTGAATGGAACTCTAGTGATATTGAGTTTATTGCAGTAAATACTGACAGACAAGCGCTTAATCATAGCTTAGCTTCAACAACTCTTGTTATAGGAGAAAAGTCTACCAGAGGACTTGGAGCTGGAGGAAATCCAGAAGTTGGAAAGATTGCCGCAGAAGAATCTAAAGATGATATAGCGCAGGCTATAGAAGGCGCTGACATGATTTTTGTTACAGCTGGCATGGGCGGAGGAACAGGGACTGGAGCGGCTGCTGTAGTTTCTAATATCGCAAAAAGTCAAGGAATTCTAACAGTTGCAGTTGTTACTAAGCCTTTTGCTTTCGAGGGCAAAAAGAGAGCTGTAAATGCACTCGAGGGGATAGAAAAGCTTAAAGAGTCGGTAGATACTCTAATAGTAATCCCTAATGAAAGAGTACTTAATATAATAGAAGATGATGTTACTCAAATAGAGGCTTTTCATAAAGTAGACGAAATTTTAAGACAAGGTGTAACAGGAATTGCTAATATTATTAAAGACCCAGCTGTTATAAATGTAGATTTTGCAGATGTAACAACAATTATGAAAGAAAAGGGTTATGCACATTTAGGCGTTGGAGAAGGTAATGGAAAAAACAAAGTTCAAGATGCAGTGCATGAAGCTATAAACAGTCCGCTTTTAGAAACTTCTATCGAGGGTGCTAAAAGTCTATTAGTTTATGTTGTTGGTGGAAGCGACTTAGGGCTTAAAGAAATTAATAGTGGTATGTTAATTTTATCGGAGTTACTAGACGAAGACTCTAATATTATTTATGGTACTGGTGTAGAAGAAAATCTGAAAGATAAAGTTATTATAACGATAGTAGCAACAGATTTACGTGGTGCTAAAGAAAAGCCTCTTAATTTCGGAAAGTCAACTACTCAACAGCAATTTAATGCTCAGCATAGTGCTAATAATAATAATAATAATAATAATAATAGTGTAAATAATAGTGTAAATAATTCCGCTAGCAAGAACATGAGTGCTAAAGCTAAGCCAGATGGCAGTTATACTACTAATATTAACACAAATCTTAATTCTAATCATATGACTAGCAATATGACTAGCAATATGAATAATAATAGCAATAGCAATAGCAATAGCAATAGCAATAGTAATAGTAATAGTAATATGAGCAATAGCAATATGAATAACAATAGCAATATTAGCAATATTAGTACCTATAAAAATAACAACAATAATTTTAATTCAGAAAGTGAACAGGATAATAATAATTATAGTAGTTATAACTCTAATTCCAACATGAATTCCAACATGAATTCCAACATGAATGATGACATGAATTCCAACATGAATGATGGCATGAATTCCAACATAAATACAAACATGAATTCTCAAATGAGTGAGATACAAGACATAGGTGAGCTTCTACAAGAAAAAAATCCAGAGCCTAAGTTACCTCCTCAACCTAAACCTCAAGCTGAAAAGCCTAAAGGTAGAGCTGAAATTAAAAGTGAAAGGTTATCTATCCCTAACTTTCTAAGAAAAAAGTAGATGATTTATTAAAATAAAAAAAATATCCCCCCAAAAATCTTATTAGTAATTTATATATTAATAAGCTAAGGGGGTATTTTTTATTTTAATAATATTTATTTATTATACTCCAAATATCAGATGATTCATATCCTCTTTTCCACATCGCTACTCCTTTTAGGTCATAGGTTCTTGAAAGTTTCATCCTTTCTTCGATTGAGGTTGCGTCTTCTATCCAAAGTTTATATGTTAAGTTATTCTCTCTATATTCTACGTAGTATTGCTTAGCGCTATCTATCCAAACTGGTGTTAAGTTTCTAGAGCTAATTATTTGCTTAACTTCGTCCATCGTCTTAGCTACAGAGTCCACAACTACTATGCTTCCGTCTGCTTGTGTTTGCTCCGACCAAAGTCTAGTATAAAATGGTACTCCCATTATAAGTTTATTTTTATCAACTTTTGAAATAGCCTCGTCCATGTATTTCTTAACCCATGTATAAGAAGCTGTTGAGCCACTTGTAGGGCTAGTTCTATAATGTTCATCGTATGCCATAATAATTACATAGTCGACTACTTGTGCAACTTCTGCGAGTTTGTATTGAGTTGTCCAAGGGGCAGGTACAAAAGTATCAACTGAAGTCACAAGGTTATTAGCTTTAAATGCTTGAGTAGCCTCTTTGATGAAAGTTAAGTATATATCCCCATCTGAGCTACTTACGCCCTCAAAGTCTATATTAATGCCGTCTAGATTATATTTTTTAGCGTATGATATAAGCTGATTTATAACATTAGCACGGCTTGTAGGATTAGATAAAACAGATGTTGTAAGAGACGAGTTAAAGCTATTTGTAACAAGCCCCCAAACGTCATAGCCTTGAGCTTTTGCCCAGTTTACGTATTCTATACTACCTATATCAGCTACATTTCCGCTAGTATCTGTAATTTGAAACCATGTAGGGCAAAGTACATCTAGTCCTTCTACAGGAATTCTTTTACTTACAGTGTCGTTATCGTTTGCGGTCACTTGATCCCAAAGGATTTTTAAGCCATTTGATTTTTGATTAGAGTTACCAGTATTATAGTTAGGAGCTATTGTAGAGGCGATAGTAGTTATAACAGTAGTAGGCTCTATAGTAGTATTAACGACGTTACTAGTAGTATCTTGAGTAGTAGTAGTATTAATCGGATTAGAGCTTATAATAACTGTTCTAGTACTATTATTCCAGTCAACATAGTAGCCAAGAGCGTCTGAGACTGCTCTAACAGGTACCATCGTATTGCCGTTTATAAGTTTAGCTGGAACGTCTATCTGTATAAAAGTTAATACATCGTCTGTTTGCTTTAAAACGCTAGTCTCGTTTATAGTGAAAACTGCCCTTATATTATCTTTCTCTATTATAGCGCTTCTTGTATTATTATCCCAGCTTACTTCAGCGCCCATATTCTCAAATGTACTCCTTAGTGGAACTAATGTTCTACTATCTAGTATAATAGGCTCCATTATAGGTGTTTCTATTGAGTTACCATCTATTTCTATATGTACTTTTTCAGCCTTATAAGGGTATATACCGCCGTCGTAGCTTAAATCCATACTAATAATTTCAGCTTGGACAATTTTTAAGTTAGTTATACTAGGTAGTCTGTTAGAGAAGCTGAGCAGGGTGAAGATGATGAAAAATGTGAAGATGCCCAAAATTAAATTTAATTGTTTACCAAATTTATTTGAGCTTACTCGATTT
>JAWXUY010000215.1:0-3427 GCA_044425885.1 bacterium
TTGTATATAATATTATTTAGTAGGATATTAGTTAAGCTTTTGCTAGAGAGACCTCAATATGTGCTAAAAATTACACATTAGATAAAATAATAAAATAATAAAATAATAAAATAATAAAAAATACCGACCTCCAAAACTTATGGAGAATTGGTATTTTATTTAATTATTTAATTTTTATTAAAAATATATTTTTGTTTAAAATCATCTAACTTTAAAGGCTTTTCAAATAAGTAACCCTGCCCAACCTTGCAATCTATGGACTTTAATATATTTACTTGATTTTCTGTTTCTATACCACTACAAATTACCTCAAAATTTAAATCTTTAGAAATATTTATAATATTTTTCAATAATAAGACCTCTTTGTTGGTGCTTGAGTTATCTAGATTTCGTAAAAAGCTCCTGTCTATTTTAAGAGAATCTATGTTAATGCTTGATAATAGATGGATTGAAGAATAAGAGGTACCAAAATTGTCGATACAAACTTTTATATCATTTTGATTCATTATGTTTATAAAATCTATTAGAGCATCTTCATTAACCATGAAAGTATCACCTGCTAACTCTAACTTAATTTTGTCTTTTGGAACATTGTACTTTTCTATTAGATTTAGCATTTTGTTGATAAAGCTGTCTTTGTTGTTAATGTGTACACTGGATATGTTAATACAAACAGGTATAACCTCTATATTTTGACTTATCATATCTTCTATGTACTCCATGATTTTTTCTATCATAATAAAATCTAGTTCTTCTATGAAACCATTTTTTTCAAATAATGGGATAAATTCGTTCGGGAAGAAGATTATTTCGTCATACGCTACCCACCTAATAAGAGCCTCTGAGCTAACCATTTCATTTGTGTTTATATCAAACTTAGGCTGGATATATAGAGCAAACTCATCATTTTCTATTGCATAAGGAGTTCTTTCTTCTATAAAAGACTCTTTTATAATCATTTCTTCTACTTCACTATCATATATCGCCATATTTTTATTTACATTCAACATTTCTTTTACTTGCTTACGTGCCATGTTTGCTCTGTCAATAAGCGTCATAAAACTTTGTGATTTATCTACAAGACAAACCCCAAAATACATAATTATATTTTTAAGAGCTAAATCAGTTCTTTTTAGCTTTTTAAACTTGTCATCTATTTCTATGTACCTTGAGATAATAAAGCTTTCTTTTTCTTTTTCCTTGTCAAGTTTACTTAGCTTGATTAATAGAGCGAACTTGTCATCATTTATTCTGCAAAACATCTCATCTTCTTTTAGCACTGAATATAGTATGTCTGAAACCTGACACATTAAGTCGTTACCCTTTTCAAAACCATACTTACTATTTATTGTTTTGAACTTGCCTAAATCAAGCGTAATAAGAGCATACTTGTTGCGGTCTGTACAAACAGTTTTATCATAATATGCCTCAAGACCTTTTAGAGATAAACAAGTTGTTAATAAATCTATGTTTTCAAGCTGATTTATATGTTCTTCAGTGTCTTTGGCATAAATAATATATACTTCCTCGCCATTGTCTAGAGTAAGAGTAAATATTTTTTTAATCCAATGCTTGCCACCGATGTAAATAAATAAATAGTTGTCTATTCTAAAATCTTTGTCCCTGCCGATTAACTCATAATAATAAGTACAATCAACTATATTAGGTAATACTTCTTTGTAATAATCATTGTACTCTAATATTCTTTGGTCATCTTTAGAAATCATACAAATAGGCATCTTTTCATTGTTTAATACATAGTTATGAACTTTTCCTTCATTTGATAACTGACTTTCTAATTGATTTTTGGTAGTTTTAAGCCTAAGCATTCTAAACGCAATAGAGAGCATCTTAAACTCAGCTGTAGTGAACCTAGCCCCTACTCTTTCTGCTATTATATAGCTTATTACATTGTCATCATTTTCTAAATAACTTAAAAAATACTCACTTGGCTCTGCATCATAAGGCACTTCATAAGATAAATTTTCTAATATCTGTAAACCATCTAGCTCCTCACCATCTTGAGTAATATACTTTTTGTCCTCTAATAGATTTAAATAAACATGATTCATTTTATCATTTTTAGATGCAAAAGTTTTTATAAAAAGCTCAAAATTATTTGAGTCTCCAGATGGCTTTATACCTTCATATTTGGTAAACATTAATATAGGGATTCCTTTTAAGTCTTCCTTTTTTTTAATACCAAATAATAATTTTTCTATACTAAATAAACTACATAAATCAATTATTAATTTATTTGTAGCCTCTTGAGCATTTGAATTATGTAAAAATACATCGCTTACTTCTATAAATTCTTCAAATATTGCGTTACTTACCATAACATTCATTCCTTTCTTTCATATCATTTATTTTGTTATTTATTTTACTTTTATAAAAATATTTAAAGTTAATTAATTTTACCACAATTATACAAAATTTACAAGCATTTAAATGTACCCACCATCTATTCTTATTACTTGACTCGTTATGTAGTTGGACTCCTCGCTACACAAATAATAAACTAAATTTGCTACTTCTTCGCTTTTGCCTATCCTCATCATTGCTATATCCTCTATAAAAGCATTTTTATCTTCTTCGTTTAGATTGCTATTCATCTCCGTTTCTATTAGTCCGCAAGAAATAGCATTCACCTTTATATTACTGCTCCCAAGCTCTTTACCTAAGCTTTTCGTAAAAGCATTTATTGCTCCTTTCGTAGCTGAGTACACTACCTCACAAGACCCTCCTACCTCACCCCATATTGAGCTTATATTTACTATATTCCCATATCTATTTTTTATCATATTTTTACAAACTCTGTTACTACAATTTATAACACCTTTTAAGTTTATATTTATTATATTGTCCCATTCTTCTTCTTTCATATCACTAAATAACCCTATATGCGATACCCCAGCGTTATTTATTAATATATCTACTTCTCCATACTTATTTTCTATCACATCAAACATTTTAGTTACTTTACTATAATCCGATATATCACACATTATTCCTAATATATCTTCACATTTTCCACCATTTTCCTCTATTATCTTACTTAACTCCCTTACGGCATTATTTAAATCTTTTTCTCTTTTTACACCATTTATTATTATTTTATATTTATTGTTTTTATTATTATTTTCTGCAAATTTTTTTGCTATCGCTTTGCCAATCCCCCTTGACGAGCCTGTTACTAGTACTATTTTATAATTATTATTATTATTTTGCATTATATATTTAAGGCTATAAAAACTGAATTTTCAAAAATATATTGAATTTAAAGCCTTCTTCACCTCGCTTTTTTTTTTATAATCATCATTTTAAAATAAGATAAAAAATAGATATAATAAATATTTTATATTTAATATACTATTTTGTAAGATAATATTAAAACAAACTATAAAATAATACAATCTTTTAATTT
>JAWXUY010000009.1:0-10570 GCA_044425885.1 bacterium
AGGTTTTTAGATGATGAGAGGGTATGTAGTGACTTACAGTTTTTTTTAGATAACAATGTTAAGCAAGTAAAGTTTGTTGATAGGACTTTTAATTGCAATAAGCGTTATGCGATGCTAATATGGGGTTATCTAATTAAAAATGACAATGGTGTTACTAATTTTCATTTTGAGATATCGGCGGATATATTAGATGATGATATGCTTTGCTTATTAAAAACAGCTAGAGCAGGGCTATTTCAATTCGAGATAGGAGTGCAGTCGACAAACGATTTAACTCTCTCTGAAATACAAAGAAAAACAAATTTAGATAAGTTATTTAACAAAGTAATAGAAATTAAAAGCTTTGGAAATATACATCAGCATTTAGATTTAATAGCAGGTCTACCTTTTGAGGACTACAACGTTTTTAAAAACTCGTTTAATGATGTATTTAGCTTATATCCAGAGCAGTTTCAGTTAGGCTTTTTAAAGCTTTTAAAAGGCTCAGGTCTTAGGGAAAATGCGGATAAGTATGGGATAGTGTACAAGGAAAACGCTCCTTATGAGGTGTTGTTTACTAATTATATAGATTACAAGACGATGTGCTTTATTAAAAACATAGAAGAACTTGTAGAGATTTACTATAATTCAGGTAAAGCCATTAATACGCTTAGATATTTAATTAGTTTTTATGAAACGCCGTTTGAGTTATTTGAAGCATTTGTTAAATACTGGGATAATAATGATTTATTTAGTGTTAGTCATAGCAAAATGAATTTATATAAAATATTATTTGAGTTTGGTGGTATCATAAGGAGTGTTGATGCTACTGCTTTAAGGGAGATAATCAAATTCGATATTTTGTTAAATGACAACATAAAAAGTCTTCCAGACTGGTTAGCTAGTAACACAAAAAATATCCAAAATATTCAAAAGGATTTTTATTCTAACCCAGAAAATATACAAAAGTATTTATCACATCTTAGCGGTTATAACTCTAAGCAATTAGCTAGAATGTGCTATTTGGCAGAATTTGAAGTTGATATGCAAAAAGCTATAGAGTCGGATTTCAAAGAGGTTGTTATAATTGCAAATACAACTACGTTTATTTTAATAGACTATTATTCTAAAAATGATTTAGTCTATAAATCTAGTTATTATTTTTTAGATATTTAATTTAATATAAAATATAAAGGACTATAAATAAATTATGAATATGAAAAAGCGTGTAATAGAAGTGACTAGTTTATTAGATGAGTATTATGGGCATGAAGATAAGTGTTATTTGAATTATAATCATGACAAGCCTTACGAGTTATTAATAGCTACTATTTTGAGTGCTCAGTGTACAGATGACCGTGTTAATATAGTAACGCAGGATTTATTTAAAAAGTATAGAGGTCTAGATGATTTTGCCGAAGCTGAGTTATTAGAGCTTGAGCAGGATATTAGACCGACTGGTTTTTTTAGAAATAAGTCTAAAAATATTATTATGACTTCAAAGAGGTTAATAGATGTATATGGGGGTGAGTTACCGTCAAGTATAGAAGAATTAACGTCTTTGGCGGGAGTTGGGCGTAAGACAGCGAACGTAGTGAGGACGCATATTTATAATATACCGAGTATAGTGGTAGATACGCACGTAAAAAGATTTTCAAATAAGATAGGACTAGTTAGCTTGGATAACCCTACTAAAATAGAGTTTGAGCTTATGAAATTATTACCAAGAGAGCATTGGAGTCGTTATAATACACAGGTTATAGCACATGGTAGAAAGATATGTAAGGCGAGGTCGCCTAAGTGTAACGTATGCTTTATGAATTATTTTTGCAAGTATTTTAATGAAATATAGATGAAAAATAAATAAAAAAATATATATTTGAATAAAAATTTTTATTTAAGCCAAAATACTATTAAGGTGGTGATGGTTTGAATAAAAATTTTTTTAGTTTAAATAAAGATAATGGTGATGGTGATAGTGATAATAATAAATTTAGTTTGACTTCGAGTATTACAGGCATAGTTACTGGATTTTTTAACGGATTATTTGGCTCTGGAGGCGGTGCTATATTAGTGCCAGCGCTTGAAAAATTTTTAGGATATAAAGCCCACAAGGCACACGCCTCAGCGGTATCAATTACTTTGCCGATATCTATTATTAGTCTAATAGTTTATTTAAGAAATTTTAAAGAATTTAGTGAGTTAGATAATAACTTAGATATAAGCGTGTTTAATATAATAATATTTGTATGTATTGGAGGGGTTTTAGGGGCTTATATAGGGGCAAGAGTACTTAAAAAAATACCTTCTATATGGCTTCATAGGATTTTTGGCATATTTATGTTGATAGGTGCTTGGAGAATGATTATATGAGTTATTTAATATTGGTTGGAGTTGGATTTTTATCGGGTATTATAAGTGGTATGGGAATAGGTGGGGGAGCTATACTTATCCCCTCTTTGACTATTTTTTTAGATTTAGACCAAAAATTAGCACAGGTTATTAATTTAATATATTTTATACCAACAGCTCTAATCGCACTAATTACGCATATAAAAAATAAAAATATACAGCCAAGTAAAAGCTTATTATGTATAATAATATTTGGTGTAGTAGGGGCAATAATAGGTTCGTTTATAGCTACTAGTATAGATAGTAATTTACTAAAGAGATTTTTTGGGGTATTCTTGTTGGTGATAGGACTAAAAGAAGTGTTTACTAAAAATAAGGGTAATTAAGTTAAAAATTAATTATAAAAGTATAAAAGGGAGTGCTAGTTATTTATAGAAAAAATAACATATTTTTGAGTTTAGGTCATGTATTTTATGGGGTATTAACGGTGATAAGCTGTGTTTGTGTAATATTATTTGTGTTTTTGGTTTTATATTATTTTTTATATATTAATACTCCTTATGATAATAATTCTTATGAGTCATATAATAAAATATTTGTAGAGAATAATAATTATGATAACTATAAAGATGGTGGTGATTATTATAGAAATTTATATTAAACCAGTAAAGAAGTTGTCGGTTAGCGAGCAAAATATTATTAGGATTAATGATATTTGTGAGGTATACACGCAACCTAATTTAGCAAATAAGCTTAAAGATATAAAAATATTGGAGATTAAAGAACAGGTAGATAAGAATTATTTAATATCTATTATAGATATTATTAATATTATAGATAGGAGCTTACCTGGTCACACGATTAATAATTTGGGTGAGAGCGATATAGTAATAGAATATAGCGTTAAGAACCAAGAAAAAAACTCGGTTTCAAAGACGATTAAAATAATTTGTGTAGTTATTATACTACTTGCAGGTTCTTCAACCGCTATTATGAGCTTTCATTCAGATGCGCAGATGTCTAAAGTATTTGAAAATTATTATTATATATTTTTTAATGAAAGGGTAGAGAATCCGTTGTTGTTGGATATACCTTACTCTATAGGACTAGCGATAGGGATTATAATATTTTTCAATCATTTTTCGGGTAAGAAGTTAACAGACGACCCTACTCCGATAGAAGTAGAGATGTCTTTATATGAAGACAATGTAATAGACACGCTAATAGATTCACTTAGTCAAGAAAAATCTAGTGTTAGGAAAAAATAGGGGAAAAATTATAATTTAATTATTATTTGGAGATATTTATTTTGCAAATTTATAAAGTGTTGTTGGGGATTATTATTGCTTTTAGTTCTGGGGTTATAATATCTGGGGCTGTATTTGCATTTATAGCTATTATAGGGGTAGTGCCGAGATTGGCGCAAAAGACAAAAACGACTGATAAGATTAGGCTATATGAAGAAGCTATAATAATAGGAGGGATTTTCGGGACTTCTACAATGGTATTTAATTATTATATACCAGTGGGGAAAGTTTTTGCTATAGTTTACGCAGTATTTACAGGAATATTTTTTGGGTGCTTGGCAGTTTCTTTGGCGGAGATATTAAACGTTTTACCGATATTGACAAGAAGGGGTAATGTGCAAAGCGGATTAAAATATTTTGTATTAGCGGTTGCACTTGGTAAATTTATAGGGTCACTTCTTTATGTTGTTATACCAGGATTTTATAGTAATTAGATTAATTAGATTTAATTAGGGAGGGAATTATTTTGAAAGAGAATAAAGATAGTGAAATTAAAGAGAATCAAGAGAATCAAGAAAATATTGACTTGAATTTGATTATAAATCAAGACGAATTTCAAGAGCTAGTTAAAGAGAAGTCGCCTAATAGCCCATTGTTGGCAAATTGCCTAAAAGCGTTTTTGGTGGGAGGTCTTATATGTTTACTAGGGCAGTTTATTGATAATTATTTATCTAGTAATTACGGCTTTTCGATGGCAGAAACTAGTATGTACACGTCGATTATTCTTATTTTTTTAGGGTCTTTATTGACAGGACTTGGGATATATCCGAAGCTTGGTAAGTTTGCAGGAGCGGGCTCTATAGTACCTATAACAGGTTTTTCTAATTCGGTTACTTCACCAGCGCTTGAATTCAAAAAAGAAGGGTTTATATTAGGGCTTGGAGCAAAGATATTTATAGTAGCAGGACCTGTTATTTTATATGGGACTTTGGCGTCAGTTTTGGTGGGGGCAGTATACTATTTTGTTAAATAAATATAAAAAATAAAATTATAAAGTTGGGAGTGAAATTGGATTATGGGCATTCATGTTGGGGCGCAATCGGCTAAATTCGAGAAAGACATTTTTATTATAGAAACTGCTTCGACAGTAGGGAGTAAAGAGGGAGAAGGACCACTTAAAGATTATTTTGATGTTATATTAGATGATGCTTCTTTTGGAGAAGAAAGTTGGGAGAAAGCAGAAACTAAAATGGTTTCTACTAATATAGAGTTATTAATTAATAAGTCATCACTTGAGATGGCTAATATAGATTATATATATGCGGGCGACTTACTTAACCAAAATGCAGGGTCTAGTTTCGCAGTACGTGAGTTTAACCGACCATTTTTTGGAATATTTGGTGCGTGCTCTACTTTTGGAGAGGGTTTGTCGCTGGGGTCTATTAATATAGAGAGCGGGATAGGTAGTAATATTATAGTGGGCGCTTCTAGTCATTTTTGTACGGCAGAGAAGCAGTTTAGGTTTCCACTCGGTCTTGGTACTCAAAGACCCCCTACTTCTACTTGGACAGTCACAGGAGCTAGTGCCGTTATATTATCCAGTTCTAATATTAATAATAATAATATAAAAATAAAGGGAATTACTACAGGAAAAATAGTTGATTATGGTATAAAAGATGCTAATAATATGGGAAGTGCTATGGCTCCAGCAGCAGCGGACGTAATGATATGTAATTTTAAAGATTTTAATATAGACCCATCTTATTATGATATTATATTTACTGGAGATTTGGGGTATGTAGGGCGAGAGCTTGTAATAGAGATAGTAAAGAAAGCAGGGTATGATATATCTAAAAATTATACAGATTGTGGTATAGAGATGTTTGATAGAGAGACTCAAAACACAGATTGTGGAGGTAGTGGGTGCGCTTGCTCTGGAGCAACTTTCGCTGGAATGATTTACAAAAACCTACAGCAAGACAAGTTTAAGCGTATATTATTTATCCCAACAGGTGCTTTGATGAATACGACTACTGTTCAGCAAGGAGAAAACGTAGCAGGGATTGCTCATGCCATTATGATAGAAAAAGAATAAATAATAAATAATAAATAAAAAAAATAATAAATAAAAAATATTTATTATTTTTTTGTTGTTTTTATATTAGTTTTATATTAGTTTTTTATATTAGTTATGAAATTCTTCCGTTTTCTACAGAGATTATATCATCGCAAATTGACATAGTAGATTTTCTATGTGAAACTAGTATAATAGTTTTATTCTCCTGTTCTTGTTTTAGTGATTTTAGTATTATGCCTTCGTTTAGGCTATCTAAATTGCTTGTAGGCTCATCTAAAAGTATAAGAGGTGAATTGTGTAGGAATGCTCTTGCAAGTCCTATTCTTTGAGCTTCTCCACTAGATATAGTCCCACCTAGCTCTCCTACTATAGTGTCATATTGGTTCGGTAGAGTCACTATAAAATCATGTATAGAGGCTTTTTTACACGCTATTACAACTTCTTCGTCTGTTGCTGAAAGATTCGCTATTTTAATATTATCTTTTATACTCTTATGAAAAATATCTGTTTCTTGAGTCATAAAGCTTTCAACCTCTCTTAGGTAAGATGTATTAATTTCATCTATAGTAGTGTCTGAAATTTTTATGCTGTCTTTTGGTGCGTTCCAAAAGCGCATTATTAATTTAAGTAACGTAGATTTACCACTTCCGCTTTTACCATAGATGCCTTTGATTTTATTTTTTGAGAAGCTAGTATTAAAATCTATTAAAATATTATTATTATTTGTACTATAACTAAAATTTAAGTCATTTATTACTATATCATTAAATTCTGGCTTCTTACCCTCTAAATTCTCTTTTACTTCTGGTTCTTCGTCCAGTAAGCTTAATACTCTATCTCCAGCAGCCAACATCTTTGAAAGTCCAACAGAAAGTCGACTAAGTGCTAGCACTGGTCCAAAGCTACTTATCATAATCGTAACAGGTATGAGGTTATAGGCGAAACTTGTTGAGCCGTCACTTAAATAAAAGCTTTCACACAGCACAATACAGCTAAATCCCAGTACTAGCATATCTGCTATAGCTGATACAAGTCCGTCTTGAGCGCTGATTTTTTTTAACGTTTTCTCTATGTAGTCTGTTTTATCCTCTATTTGTGATAATCTTTTAGTTCCATAGTTCATTTGTTCTATATCTTTTAGTCCTCTTAGGCTATCTAAGTAGTAACTCGATAGGTTACCAAACTCGTTACGCTCCAAAATATATAAATCTTGTGCTTTTTTTGATGTCAACATTGGTAGTAATACTCCTGTTGTAAAATAAGCAATACCCGCAGTTATACCAAAAATTATATTAAATTGACTTAAAATTATCGTCATTATGCTAGAAACTAAAATCGCTATTATTATAGGCGAGATAGTGTGTGCGTAGAATACTTCTAGCATCTCTATATCCGATGTAATTATACTTATTAGATTGCCTCTGTCATAGCCCTCTAGTTTAGCAGGGCATAATTTTCTTAGCTTACTAAATATTTTATCACGTATTAGTGCTAGTAGTTTAAATGCAATATAGTGATTTCTATTCTGCTCTAAGTATGCAAATACTCCCCTAAGCACGCCCAAGCAAATCATTAATATAAAAAGTGAATTTAAACTAATCTCGATTATATTTATAGCAGAAAGTATACTAATTGCACCTAGTACAGGAATAGAAATAGCACACAAATGACCCAGTGTTCCAAATAAAATGGCTATAAACATACTAAAGCTTAAAGGTTTAACAAGTTTAATCATGTTAGCCAAAATACTAAATGTTGAGCGTTTTCTCATATTTTATTTATTATCCTTTCTTAATTCTTAATTAAATTAAATTAAATTTTAAATTCATTTTCTATAGTTTTCAAGTGACTCTTGTTCTTTAAATATTTGTTTATAATAACATTCTTTTGATAAAAGTTCTTTATGCGTACCTATATCCGATATTTTACCATCTTCTAGCACTATAATCTTATTTGCGTTCACTATATTTGAAAGTCTATGTGAAATTATAATTACTATTTTTGTCTGCGAGAGCTCTTTTATTACCCTCATAATATCGTCTTCGCTTTTTGGGTCTATGTTAGAAGTTACCTCGTCAAATATATATATATCCGAATTTCTAAGCAGTGCACGTGCTAAGTTAAGGCGTTGCTTTTGACCGCCTGACAAATTACTTCCTCTTTCAGTCAATACAGTTTCAAGCCCTTTTTCTTGATCCAAAAATTCCCAGAGGTTTACTTTTTTAAGTGCTTTTATCATATCGTCTTTATTTAAATTATTATTATTATCTGCCATAATTAAATTATCATAAATAGTTCCTTGAAAAATATAACCGTGAGCGTTTACAAACGTAAGATTATTGTATAAATCTTGCTTATTTATATTTTTTAACTCTATATTATTTAACAACACATTCCCTTGATAATCTCTTTCTCTTGCGCTTAAAATATTTGCGATAGTACTTTTTCCACAGCCAGATTTACCAACTATAGCTGTTATACCTATTCCGCTACTAAAGCTTATATTTTCCAGTATATTTGTATTGGCATTGACATCTTCACCATCAATACTAGTATATTTAAAGCTCATATTTTCTACTTTAAAGCTCTCTGGATTAGTAGGAGCTTTTTCTTTGCCGTCGTTATCTACTTCTAAATCCAGTATTTTAAACATTTTATCCGCTGCGGACATACCATTCATTGCTATATGAAAATAACTTCCTAGTGCTCTCATAGGCAAGAAAAACTCAGAGGCTAGTAAGATTATTATTATCGCTCCCATCACGTCTATATTACCGCTTGAAAGAGCTTTTACAGCCAAAATACCACCCAGTGCAGAACCGCCATAGGCGACAGTATCCATCACTATAATCGAATTAAGTTGCATAGACAATACTTTCATAGTTATTTCCCTAAAATGTTCAGCATTCTTATTCATCTCTTGGTGATAAAATTCGTCAGCTTCGTAAATTTTTAGAGTAGTTAGACCTTGTAGATTTTCTAAAAAACTATCTCCAAGCTCAGTATAAATCCCCCAATATTTAGACAACAGCTTCTTTGCTATCTTTTGTATTATCACTATAGAAATAGGTATCAATGGAACGCATATAAAAAGTGCTATTGCCGATACAAAATCTATTCTAGCTACTACAAAAAATAAAGTTAAAGGTGCTATCATACAATAAAAAAATTGTGGTAAATACTTTCCGTAGTAAGTCTCTAGCTGGTCGACCCCTTCTGTTGAAACTTGCATTACTTCAGCAGTAGATAATATTCTTGTATAGCTAGAGCCTAACTCAAGCAATTTTGTGTATAACAGCTTTCTTAGTAAGCCTTTTATGTTCGTAGAGGCTAAGTGTGCCTTTTGTGCTATTATTTTTTTTAGTATAAAGCGTCCTGCTATTACAAAAATAAAAACAAAAACCGTTTTACTTAAAGAGCTTTGTGTTGATTCACTCAAGTACATCAGCTCCAACTGGTATGCCAAAGAGATTATCAGCATTATATTTAACACCATTGATATCCATTGAAGAACTACAATAGAATAAATTTGTTTTTTATTGCCCATGTTAAATAAGCGTGTGTTTATCATAACATATCTCCTTATTCATATTTTAAAAATTCATATTTCTTATTATTTTAAATCTTAAATCTTAACTCTTTATATCGCTAGTACGCATATATTCCCGTTGTTATCAAAAACCTCTAACTCTATATCATAAATATCTTTTATAGTTTTAGAATTTATAATCTTACTCGGCTCTCCTTGCAAGTACACATTACCTTTTCTTAGTGCGATTATCTCGTCACTATAGTAAAGCGCTTGGTTTATATCATGTAGTACCATCACTATAGTAATTCCTTGTTCTTTATTTAATTTTTTTACAAGCCTTAAAATCTCAACTTGGTACTTTACATCTAAAAATGTTGTAGGCTCGTCTAAAAATAAAATCTTCGTGTCTTGGGCTAAAGCCATAGCAATAAAAACTCTTTGTCTTTGACCGCCTGACAGTCTACCTACAGATTTATCTTTAATATCTAGCACGTCCATTACTTCCATAGCCCAGTTAATCTTTTCTTCATCTTCTTTTGAATTGCTTGTATTTAATATATTTTTGTGAGGTATTCGACCGTATGAAACTAGCTTCTCTACCGTTAAATCATCTGGTGCAGAATTTTTTTGGTGGACTATAGCTAATTTTTTGGCAAACTCCTTGAGTGTGTACTCGCTTATAAGAGTGTTATTTAGGTAAACATCACCTTTTTTTATTAATGCATTCTTGCTCATGATTTTCAATAAAGTAGACTTGCCACAGCCGTTAGCACCTATAAGCGAAGTAATTTTGCCCTCTTTAATATCTAGGTTTATATTCTCCAAAATTAAATTTTCAGAGTTGTATTTAAAATCTAGGTTTTGAATGTTTATCGACATTTTAATCTTTTACTCTCTTTTCTATTTAATTTTTTAATTTTTTAATTTTTTAAATTTTATTTATAATTAAGCTCTTTTCTTAGTAAGATTATAAAGCAAGGTCCTCCTATTATATTCATTAAAACAGACGCTGATATCTCCATCGGTGGCATAATAGTCCTACCAAGTGTGTCTGCTAATAATAATATAAACGCTCCTAATATAATAGTATACGGAATTAAAAACTTGTAGTCGTTGCCTATAATCTTTTTACTCATATGTGGTACTATAAGTGCCAAAAGCTAACTAATTTTTAAAATTTTATTTATAATTAAGCTCTTTTCTTAGTAAGATTATAAAGCAAGGTCCTCCTATTATATTCATTAAAACAGACGCTGATATCTCCATCGGTGGCATAATAGTCCTACCAAGTGTGTCTGCTAATAATAATATAAACGCTCCTAATATAATAGTA
Source organism: bacterium (assembly GCA_044425885.1). Taxonomy (GTDB): domain Bacteria; phylum Bacillota; class Clostridia; order Lachnospirales; family CAG-274; genus Tyzzerella. Next base: position 10,521 of record JAWXUY010000009.1, read on the forward strand.
TACGGAATTAAAAACTTGTAGTCGTTGCCTATAATCTTTTTACTCATATG
>JAWXUY010000009.1:10580-19054 GCA_044425885.1 bacterium
CCATCGGTGGCATAATAGTCCTACCAAGTGTGTCTGCTAATAATAATATAAACGCTCCTAATATAATAGTATACGGAATTAAAAACTTGTAGTCGTTGCCTATAATCTTTTTACTCATATGCGGTACTATAAGTGCCAAAAAGCTAACTACTCCTATAACTGAAGTCACTACAGAGCAGAGTATAACTGCAATAAGAGAAATTAATACTCTTGCTTTATCAACGTCTACCCCTAGTCCTCTAATCGCTCCGTCTTCAAGCATCATTATATTACAAATCGGTGCTAAAAACAAGCTCATTATTATAAATATCACAACGTATACTAATAATATATTTACGTCGCTCCATACAAGTTGTGTAAGTCCTGAAACACTTAGAGACACTCCAGAGCTATTACCCATGCTACCAAATACGCTCTCTAGTCCCAAGAAAAACGCAGATATCGCTACACCTATTAAAATTATTCTAATCGGTTCAAGGCTTCCTTTCCAAGCTAACGTATATATTAACACATATGCCAAAATCCCTCCTATAGAGGAAAACAATGGCGTTAAAAATAATAAAGACGGAAACAATGCCATTATAATACTTGATACCAGTGAAGCACCTCCGGATATACCTATAAGTGCAGGGTCTGCCATTGGATTTTTAAGTATACATTGAAATAATAGTCCTGATAGTGATAATGCTCCTCCGCTTATAATAGCTACTAAAATTCTAGGTATTCTTAAATCATAAATTATAGCTACAGTGCTATTATATTCTATAAATAAACCGCTTATAAGTTCGCTCCATGTTACGCTTAAACTCCCTGTTTTTAGTGCGTATAATCCTGTAATTACCAAAAGAATTATAATAACACTAAATTTTAAAAAATAATTATTTTTTGTAGTTTTCATAAATTAATACTCCGTATTATATATCATAAAACAATTCCTGTAAAAACTCAACACCTTCTGCCCAACTGAAATTTGCACTCATATGAAATAAGCTAGGGTCAAGCTCTATAATTCTTCCTTCTTGGACTGCTGTAAAATGTTTCCAAATATCATTCGTTGCAAACTCTTTTTCAAACATATCCGCTACTAAATCTGGTATAGCGTGCGAAGTATATAAAATATAGTCTGGATTGAGTTTTACAAGCTCCTCTGTATTCCAACTTACAAAATCGTCTTTATCATCTTCTACAACGTTTATTCCTCCAGCAAGCTCTACCAAGTTACCAACATAAGAAGTAGGGGTTGCCTCACAAAAAGACCCTGGAAAGCCCATTAAAATTAAAACACTAGGGCTTTCAAATCCCTCACGCTCACTATTAAAATTCTCTATAGTTTGCTCATAATCTCCTATTATTTGGTCGGCTAGCTTCTGACTATCATACATCTCGCCCAATATACCTACGCTCTCATAAAGTCCCTCTACCGAACGCAAGTTTAAAAACAAGCTATCAACGTTTACAGCATCTAATTTAGGCTCGATAGTTTCTCTTAAAGTATCTGGACCTATAACATTTGTAGGCTCTAAAGAGGCTATTATTTCAAAATCAGGTGACATAGATGTACCAACAGTTGGTAAATTATTATATCTCGACGGTAATTCGTTAGTTGTATCAGGGACTGCTATTAAATCAAGCTCTAGCATATCACAAATAGTTATAGCAGAGAAAGAAGTAGCGATTAACCTTTCTTCTTGGACGCTAGAATTAGAGCTTGAGTTGCTAGCATTAGTTTGGTCAACACAACCAGTCAAACTAAGTAGAGATATAGATAGAGAAGTAGCTAATAAAATTTTATTAAATAAATTTTTTTTGATTTTATTTATCAACATTAAAATTATCCTTTCTTGTTAAACTTGCCATTTTTTTTAGCCCAACCAAGAGAACTAACAGTGATACCACCGCCCAAAGCAACAGCTATGAGACCAGAAAAAGAGTTGCTTTTTTTAGGTTCTTCTTGTTTTTGAGTTTCTGCTTGAGTTTCATCTTCCTCATCTTCAACATCTTCAACATCTTCAACATCTTCCTCATTTTCCTCATCTTCAATTGTTCTTGCTTTATTATTATTTTCATCATCTATTTTATCGTCTTCAGATTCTTTTATGGTAGTTTCTTCAACTTCTTCAACTTCATCTTCCTCATCTTCTTCTACTTCTTCTACTTCTTCTACTTCTTCGTCGTCATCTTCCTCATCTTCAACTTCATCTTCTAATTCTTCTAATTCTTCCTCAACTTCTTCTATGTCGTCTTCAACTTCTTCTTCGGTAGTAGTTTGAGTAGTACTTTCAGTAGTACTTTCTGTAGTAGACTCAGTAGTGCTTTCAGTAGTACTTTCAGTAGTAGTTTGAGTAGTAGTTTGAGTAGTATACTCAGTAGTGCTTTCAGTTGTAGTTTGAGTAGTATACTCAGTAGTGCTTTCAGTAGTGCTTTCAGTGGTACTTTCAGTGGTACTTTCAGTAGTGCTTTCAGTTGTAGTTTGAGTAGTAGACTCAGTAGTACTTTCAGTAGTACTTTCAGCTTTAACAGACACTATAAAGTCATTACCGCTATAAGAAACTAATCCGCCTTTTATGTCTATATAAAAACAAACTTCTCTACCCATTGGAGTTACGTAAGCTGTACATTGTATACGAGTATTTGTACTTGGTATTTTAAACCTTAAATCAGCAAAATCACTACCAAAATCCTCTTGCATTATAGAATGTGAAACAGAAGAATAACTATTAGGATCACCAGCTTTTCCTTGTACTTTAAAACTAACACTTGGTATATTGCCATATAGGTGCATACGAATAGTAGCATAAGTTTGCCCATTCTCTACTTCTATAAGAGTTGTTGGGTCTATAATACTTCTACACATTCCCTCGCCGATAGCTGAGTTTTGAGTGCCTCCATCGTCAGTTACTCCAGTATCTGGATTTATATAATTAGTGTAAGTCAACGAAGTATAAGCACCATTTGCATTTGCATTAGCATATACATTAACATCAGCCATACAAACTATAGCCAAAGCACTACTCATTAATAAAATATTTTTTCTGTAATTCATATATTTTCATCTCTCCATCTTTAAATTATTTTAAATTATTTTAAGTTTTTAAAAAAAGGGCTTAGGTTTATTTTTTATTTTACAAATAAACTTTAAGCCCTAATTTATTAAATATTATTATATTAATCTAGTTTTATTTTTTATTATTTTTTATAAATCTATATAGCGCCCTAACATAGTAGCGATAACGGCTCTTGAAGCACTGTCACTTGGAGCTATATTAGTTTGTCCATCTTTTGTAATACCTGTTATTATTTCATTTGAAACAGACCATAAAATACCATCTTTTGCCCAATCTGAAACACTATTAAAATCAGCAAAGTTACTACTTAAATTCTCACTAGTAGTAGTTCTAGTATTGTTTAATTTCTCAAAGTTATATAACATAGTAGTAAATTCTTCACGTGTTACATCTTTGTTAGGGTCAAACTCATTATAACCACCTATAATATTATTTTGCTTACCCCATTCAACTTGCTTGCCATACCAATTAGTATCGCTTGTACTTACTTCTGGCTCACCTGCTATTCTATGTAAAACTGTTATGACCATCGCTCCAGTCATATTACTATCTGGCGAGAAAGTAGTATCAGTAGTGCCAGTAAATAAACCATTTTGAACAGCATATAAAATATTGTCTTTTGCCCAATGTGAATTTATGTCAGTGAAAGGATTTTGAAACTCAACTGAAATAGGAGTAGGAGTAGAAGTAGCACTAAAATCTCTTAAAGCTCCGTTGTCAGTAGCTCCTTCAACGAGTGTAATACTTTGCTCTACACCTCCAACGATTGCAACAAGCCCAGTTTGATTAGTTAAAAAGCTATATTCACCAACATCGGCAGTACCTCTTAAAAGAGTTTTGTTTCCATCAGCGCTTATTCTATAAACTTGCATATTAGCACCAGCGTAAGGTACTCTAACCTCAGATGCCCCAGACATGAAAACTTCTTCACCGTTAGCGCCTAATCTAATATCAAATAAAGTAAAGTCGTCTGTTTCAAGAGTTATTTTTGCTTTTTCAAAATCATCACCAGATGTAATTTTCTCTACATATAGAGAAGCTTCGCTTAAAATCTTTGAGCTATCGCTTATTATTTTTATACCACTTGATTTATCTTGCATAGATACGCTTACAATTTCGCCACCACTAAGTGTTGAATCCGATACGATTTTCTCAAGTTCTGTATCTTTTACATTATTCCAGTCTATTTTAAGCCTTGCATCTAAATAACCATCAGCCATTACAACGTCCATCGGCGTATGTGGTACTTTAATTTGGATATCTATATATTCGACACCGCTTTTACTTAAATTATTTGGAATATTTATTTCTAATATTTGAATATATTCTACTTCATAGTTATTTCCATCGTTTCTAGTTCCACTATCTACTTTTCCTGTTTCTAAAATATTAGCCTTTTCAAAATTACCAGAGCCGTCTTTGTCATAAAGGAGTTCAGTTACTCCCGAAATATAACCGCTTATATTTACTGGATTAAATGCCACTTGAATAGTATTATTATCTGAATTATATAAAGCATAACTATTATTATCAGTTGCTACATTTCCCATAGAAGCTTTGTCCGAAGTAGCATTCCAAAGGTCAACATCAACTAGTTGAGTATCGGCAAAAGCTAAAATATTCATACTTAAAGTAATAGCTCCTATTAGTCCTACAGATGCTAATTTAAAAATCTTTTTATTAAAATTCTTTTTCATAATAAATTTTATATTCCCATCTTATTTTTATTTTTATTTTTATTTTTAGTAATTTTATAATAAGTCCACGCCTTTATATTAAAAGGCGTGAATTACTATAATTTATTTTTATATATTTTTTATAACTTTATAACTTTATAGCATTATATTATAAGTCATAATTTTGTGCTAAAACAGTTAATATTTTTGATATCTCACTTCTTGTTGCAGTATTTTTTGGAGTAAGAGTGTCATTTCCGTTACCTGAAATTATCTTTTCTGCTACTGCCCATTTAAATGCATCTACTGCGTAACTTGAAATTTGAGAAGCATCAGTGAAGCTTGTTAAATCTTCACTACTACTCATATCAACGCCCATATGATTAGCAAAATTATACATAATTGTAACCATTTGCTCTCTTGTTATGCTGTCACCAGTTCCAAATTTGTTATTTCCATAACCTGAAACTATACTATTTTCAGAAGCCCATACTACCGCATTTGTGTAATATTGATCCGATAATACATCTGTAAACTCATTTCTTGTATTTGGATTTGGCTCACCTGCTAGGCGATATAAAACAGTCACGAAAGCCTCTCTTGTGGCATTGCTGTAAGGATCAAAAGTAGTATCCGAAGTACCTTTGAATATTCCTCTTGCATAAGTGTATTTTACATAATCGTAGAACCAGTCAGCACTTGATACGTCATTAAATTCTAAAACTACGCTATCTAAATCTAATTCATTAGAATCATCTTGTTCTTCCTCTGGAGTAGTATAAGTTTCGTCATACTCAACAGCGTATAAACCTAATAAAGAAGTTTCAACTGTTATATTTTTGTAATCATAGTTAAAATCAAACTCTTTTACTTCTCCAGCTTCATCTACATAAGAAACGCTTAAAGCTTCTTCTTCTTGACCTGCGTATAAAGTATAAGGTAATCCGATAGTAACTTTACCACTATCTAAGCTTGTTATAGCTTCTTCACCGATTAGTATTTCAAAGTGATATAGTTTTGCATCAGTGCTTAAAATATCTTGTTGAGCTTGAGTTAAAGTGCTAGTATCTTCTAATTCTTTTACGTTAATTACTACGTCTTCTTCACCAGCTAAATCAAGAATAGATTGTAAAGCTTCAGCGTCAAAACTAATAGTAAGACCACTTTCATCTTGTACTTCTAACGGTAAATTAGTATTTGTGCTTACTTCTAATAAACTTAAAAGTTGTGCATTGGATATGCTAGAACCGCTTGCCAATTCATTTGCTTTAATAGCATTTTCCCAATCGAGTACTAATCTTGCATCTGTAATACCCATAGGCGAATTTGGCACTGTTATTTGTATAGGATATTCCGTATCAAACTTAGTAGTTGTAAACTGGAATTTACTAATATACTCATCACCTGTCTCAAGTTTTTGACGTTCTAATATACTTAAAGAATTCATAGCTCCGTCTGTACTTATAAGAGTACCTATACCAGATGTTAAACTACTCATAGTAATAGTACTAGGTTGAACTACTACAGTGTAAGTACCATTTTGAGTATTAACAATTGCATATTTATTTTCTTCAAATGCTCCATTACCCATCGAAACTTGGTCTTTTGATTCATGCATTAAAGTAAGAGGCACTAAGTAATTGCCATTTATAGTCATATCAACTTCTTCTAATAAAATTTCTTCTTCTGTTGATGTTTCTGTTGTAGAAGAATTGCTTGAACTACTTGAAGTTGAGCCAGTTGAAGCCCCACTGCTAGAAGTTTTTAAAGTATCCCAATCAAAGTATAATCTTGCTTGTTGAGTACCATAATCTCCCATTACAGGTATATAAATTTCTATATCATAAAAATCAGAAATTTCTTTTGTTTTAAAATATAGTTTTTTAACATACTGCTCACCATTGCTGTCAGTACCTATATCATATGTAATATTAGATAATTTACCATCTGTACTCTTAATACTTCCGATACCACCTGTTAAGCCAGTAAAAGTAAGCGTACTCATATTTACTTCAAACGAATATGTTCCGTTGCTATTTGTAACTTTAGACGTTCTATTTTTTGATAAAGCACCATCGCCCATTGAAGTTTCGTCTTTTGTTTCATGATATAAGTAAGTAGTAACTGTGTAATTACCATTATTTTTTATATCTACGCTAGTATTAGTATTTCCACTATTACCACCATCTGAGTTATCCCCGCCTGTATTACTATCTGGAGTAGTAGTATCTGGAGTCGAAGTATTATCATTTTCATCATCTTCACGGTCTGTTACTAAATCATCGTCATAATCTTCAGCACCATCAACGTTGTCATAACCAAGATTTAGTTCAACATCTACTTCATCTTCAACAATATTTCCTTCATCATCTGTATATTCTACATCTAGAATAACATCAAGGCTTATCGCAGTTGGGTCAAATATATCAAAAATTACTTCTCCTGTTATGTCATCTATTTCAGGAGTTGCATTACTACTTAATATAGGAAAAACATTAAATATATTTATAGCAGATGGAGTTGGGATATTTTTATATCTAAATCCTTTAACTCTATATTCACGTCCGTTGATAATAACTTTTTCAGTAAATCTTAAAGTAAGTTTACCATCTCCTGTTCTATCTACAGTAAGAGTTCCAGCTTCAGCAAGTACTTGCTCAACAACTTTTCCTAATTCAGTATTATCATTAGTAGTAATACCTACTTTTATTTCATGATCACCATCTGGAATTAAAACGGCATCATCATTTTCACCACCAAAAGTAAAGTAGAAAGTTTCTTCTTCTTTTTCCGCTTCTTCTTGGTCACCATTTGGAATTAAAGTAGCATTATCCCAATCGAATTTTAACCTTGCATCTTGATTTCCAGAATTTTCCATTACTGGTATATATATTTCTATATTATAAAATTCTGAAATTTCTGTTGCTTCAAAGTATAATTTTTCAATATATTCGCTACCACTACTATCAAGAATTGAGTTGCCCTTGCTGTCAGTAGCCATATCGTATTTAATATTAGATAATTTACCATCAGTGCTCTTAACGCTACCAATACCACCAGTTAAAGTAGCAATACTCACAGTACCCAAGCTAATTTCAAACGAATAAGTTCCATTGCTATTTGTAATTATAGAAATTCTATCACTTGATAAAGCTCCATCTCCCATTGAAGGGTTGTCATTTGTTGCGTGATATAAGTAAGTCTCAACTCCATAGACACCATTTTTCGCAATATCTACTTCGCCATTATCATTATCATTATTATTTTCTTCTACAACTATATCATCTATAGAAGTAAATTTAATAGTAAATGTGCTGTAGTTTCCAGCATTATCAATTGATTTGTATTCAACTACAATTGTATTTCCATCTGTTTTTAAGTATTCTTTAGCAGTATCAAAATTATTAAACGTATTGCCAGTAGTAGCAGAAGTAATAGTTATACTTACTTCTAAATCTCCATCAACGTTATCTATAGATTTAGCTGTTGGTAACGATAGAGTATTTAATCTACTCAGCTGTTTTAAACGTTAATTTTTCAGTGTAAGAACCATCAGCAGATAAAGTTTGTTGAATGTCATATATTTTTCCGTCATAGCTAGTAATACTAGCTAGACCAGCAGTTACACCCATCTTAGTTATTGCACCTAACTCAACTTCTATAGTATAAATGCCATTTTCATCAACTATTATTTTAGATGTTCTATTACCACCATTTTCTGAATCAAGTACGC
>JAWXUY010000216.1:0-3403 GCA_044425885.1 bacterium
CTAGAAAAATAAAATAAAATAAAATAAAATAAAATAAAAAATAGAGTAGTAAAATTATTAGTTTTACTACTCTATTTTTAATATTTTTAATATTTTTAATAATAACGATATTATACTTTAATTATTTTGAAGTTAAATTTATTTTGAAGTTAAATTTAAAAACTCTTGAATGTTGTTAGTTATTATGCCAAGAGAGCTTTGCCAAAACTCTTTTTGCGATAAATCTATATTTATTGAGCTACCTATATCCTCTATACACATTTTACCAGTAAGAGCTAAAAGCTCCTCGTATTTTGCTGGAAAACCAACAGTGTCTTCTTGATATTTCGCATATAAACCTTTGGCAAATAATAAACCAAAAGAATAAGGAAAATTATAGAAATTGTTTTCGGCATTGTAATAATGAGGCTTCCAAGTCCACATATAAGGGTGTAGACAATCTGGGTCTAAAGCATCACCATAGGCTTCTTTTTGTGCTTTTATCATTAGCTCTTTTGTTTCTTCTACAGATACGTAGCCCTCTTTACGCTTTTCAAAAAAGTAACCTTCAAATAAATATCTTGAATATATATCTACTATAACTTGAGAACAACCGCTTATTTCAGCTTCTAATATAGCTAACTTTTCTTCATCAGTCGACTCTTTCATACATGCTTCTTTTACGATTGTTTCACACAAGATAGAAGCTGTCTCAGCCACAGGCATAGTATACTGCTTATTTAAATCGCTTTCATTGTTTAAACAATAGCTATGAAAAGCGTGACCAAGCTCATGTGCAAGCGTACTAACATCACCAAATGTATTACCGTAATTTAATAGCACTCTACTCTGTTTTAATAGCTTAGTGCTAGAACAAAAAGCACCCCCTACTTTACCAGCTTTAGGATAAACATCAATCCAGTTGTTGTCAAAAGCAGTTTTGGCTAAATCATATAGATTATCACTAAAAGATGCAAAATGCTTTAACACAAACTTTTGTCCATCTTCATAAGAATAAGGTATAGACTTTTCTACTACAGGAGCATACATATCGTACCAAGCAAGTCCATTTTTATATCCTAAAATTTCAGATTTACGCTTTATATAACTTCTAAACATAGGTAAAGCATCTCTTATAGCACTTAACATCGCATCAAGAGTTTCTTTTTGGAGTCTTGAATGTTGGAGAGTCATTTCTATAGGCTCATTATAGCCACGCATTTTAGTAATAGTTAATACTTCTCCCTTGATAGCATTAAGACTAGCACAAACGCCTTCTTCTATTTGCTTATAAGAAGCTATCTCAGCAAAATAAGCAGTTTTGCGTTCTTCACTGTTGCTAGAATGAGAATAATTTAAAGCTTCAGTAAGAGGCATAGTTTTTTCTTCGCCATTAACTTTAAAAGTAACTTTGTGATTAGAGATAAGACTATTTTTGTAAATAAGCCAAGCCTTAGAGCCAGTATTTTTGAGTTGAGCAATAATAGACTCCTCTTTAGCGCTAAGCATATACTTCTGCACTCTTAATATTTCATTTATAAAGAACTTGTGCTCTGTTAGCAATTCAGAAGAATTTATAATATCATCTATATTTTCTAGCTTGCCTATCCATATTTCTATTTTAGAGCGAGGTTCAGTGAGTAGGCTTAATTTTTGTTGCATACTCGCATTGTACTTATTGGCACTAACGTTAGAAGAATCAGTGCTAATAGTTAAGAAAACAAAATTTCTTAATAACTCTATCTTTAGAGAACTTTCTTTGCAAAAAACTAAATACTTTTCTAGTTTTTCTTTTGGATTAGAAAAATCAGAAGTAATTTCATCACTAAGAGAAATTACTTGACTAGTCAAATCATCTAACGCATTAAAATCACTTAAAAACTTAGGGTCATCGAACCCATTATAAAAATCTTTTAAACTCCATATACTCATAAAATTATTCCTCCGATATTATTATTCCTATATTATTATTCCTATTGTTATTGTTATTACTAGTAGTAGTATTATTATTACTAATAGTGTACTCATTATTTTCTACCTTTTTTCTTTAGAGGTCTTATAAAAGAATAGTTACAGGCGATAATATTTCTTAAATACTTAGCTACTGCTTCTAAATATTCCCAATTTATTAAATCATCATGTAACATCATAGTACACTCATAATATATATTTTTGCAAAGCTCATAGCAATGCGTATACTCATAATTTTCTATTAAATCTATTTCTGTAACAGAAATTATATGATAGTTGTACTTGCCAATATGATTTTGCTTAGTTAGAACCATAGATAAAGCACCTTCTACGTGTTCTTCATCACTAAATTTACGATAGATAGCGTCTGCCATAAACTCGTCCATTAAAAGCTTAATCATTCGACAATCATTAAAGCAAATGTCTTTACGCTCTCTATGCCTTGAGGCTGGCTCTTTTAACATCGCATTAAACCTCGTTAAGTTTTCAATATAGATTTCTTCTTTGTTTTCTTTTGAGCGTAACTTTCTAGTTTTTTTAGACTGCTTTACTTCTGGCTCTGGAGTAAGAGAATTTTGGTTGGTTTTTATTAACTCAAGAAGTAGTTGCTTATAAGAAGCCTCACTTAAATCTTGTAAGTCTTGAGAGCTTTGAAGCTCTTGTAAGTCTTGGGGATAAGGAGTAAAGGGACTATCTTCCGAGACGCCAGCGAAAGGGTCTATTAGATTAGTGCTATCATTAATGCTTAAAATATCTAGTTCTAAATTGCTGTTGCTATTTTTGTTATTTTTCATAATTTGTCATCCTTTCTATTTTATAATATTGTATAATTTTATAATATTGTATAATTTTATAATATTGTATAATTTTATAATATTGTATAATTTTGTAATATTATATTACATTATATAGTTTTTAAATTTTTGTTATATTAATTGATGTTTCTATAGGAAACTTTCTTTTAAATCCCTTAAAACTAAAGCTATGCTCGTTAGGGCAAACTCCATCACTTACAACTGTTAAAGTAGCAGTTTGGATACCAAATTCATCTGGCTTAGAGAATTCTAGATTTCTTATAGAGAGCTCTTTTTGCCTGAATAATAATACTAAGTTTTCAAGGAGATTTCTATACCTAGCTTTAAAATCATCTTCTTTTACATTAGATATTTCTATTTGGTATATAAAAGATGAGTTAGAGACTTTGTAATCAATAACATCTAAATATGCGTTAAAATCCACAAGCTCTCTTTTTTGGAATAAACGTTCTGGTAGGAGAGGTATTTCATCACCATAGACCCAATCAGAGAAGTTGGTTTTGGTGGCTAGAGCATTTTTAAACTCCTTAGTAAAACCTTTTCCTTGATTATCATCGCCATAGAAATCATTTACGGTAAAATAATCTATGTGATAAGAGGCTCTTTTTATAAACCGAACGCAAGCTCACACAACTATT
>JAWXUY010000217.1:0-3384 GCA_044425885.1 bacterium
TACATATACGTAAAAAATTTTTTTTATATTTTTTTTTATAAAATTCACCAGTCTTTCTAATATTTTAATAATATTTTAATATTTAATAATTTTATTATTTTTTATATTAAAATTCCTTGTAAATATCCATTGTATTAAGCCGATGGATATAAAGCTCACTATAGTGGAGCTCCCACCATAGCTTATAAATGGCAAAGTCACACCTGTTAGAGGGATTAAATTAATACTACCTCCTATCGTTAAGAAGCTTTGAAAAATCAATAAGTTTATTATACCAAAGCTTAGTAGACTTAAAAACCTACTATTAGTGCTTGTAGAGATTTTCAGACAGATATTAAATGTATTTAATATTAATAATACAAGCATTATCCCAAATAAAATCCCTAATTCCTCGCAAATAGCAGAGAATATTAAATCTTTCTCCACTACAGGTATCTCACTTAACCTCTCTGTATTTAAACCTATTCCCATAAAACCAGCAGAAGAAATAGATATTAAAGACTTTAAGATTTGCTCACCTGTTGTGTAAATATGGTTATATGGGTCTGCCCATATGTCTATTCTTATTTTTACGTGACTGAAATTATTATAAGCAAATCTACAAGCTATGCCGAATAGTATGCCACTTAACCCCAAAATCCATGCTCTACTACTTGAAACGTACACAATACACAAATAAGTAACAAAGAATATTAGAGCGCTTCCTAAATCATTTTGTAATACCAAACATAAAATAAATATAATAGATATGATAGTAGGGAGCGATAATTTTTTTACAAGCTCTTTAAAGTTTAAAAATTTTAGATTATACTCGGTAAGAGAGCTGGTTAGATAGAGTATAAAAAATAGCTTATTAAACTCTGATGGCTGGAAAGTCAAGCCGAAGACAGTAAGCCAATTTTTAGCACCAAAGTCTTCTTCGCCTATGATTAAAGTTGCTAAAAATAGAGTTAAAGTGATAAGTAAATACAAATACTTAACTATCTTTAGGTTTAACCTAGGTAGATATTTGATAGTAATAGGCACACCGCAACACACTATAAAGCCGATGATATACCAGTTTAACTGCTTGTGAGCTAAGGAGGTATTTAGGCTAAATAGTATTACACAACCGAGCATAATCATAAAAAAGATATTATTCCATAAGAGCTTAGAACTGTTTTTATATAAAAAATTTATAATTATATTACCAAGATTTATTAAAATAAGGCTTGTAAAATAAAAATAACTAATAGTACTTTGCATTGTGATAAATGCTAAAGTATGGAATAAAAATATTATTATTTTTTGGATTATATTAATAGTGTTGTTAAACTTTTTAAAATTTAAAACAAAAAATAATAGTATTAAGGCTAAAAATATATAATTATAAAAATTTACTACACTCATAATATTAAACAACTCTCTTATATAGGTTATATATACTTATAAAATTATAAAACACCTCTAAAAAAATGACCATTATTAAAATTATTATTAAAATTATTATTAAAATTAAATTCTTGTTTTTTAATAAGAGCTTGGTCATAAGCCTTTACTATTTTACTTACTTGCTCATAATCTTCATCATAGAAATCTAGTCTTAAAAATTCTGATTTAAGACTTTGCATTTCTTTATACTTGTTTAAAACACATATAGGACTATCACTTAAAATAGTAGACGTGCAGTTTAGACAATCATTTACTATTGGAAAATCAATATTTTTACGGTCTCTTAAATAGTAGTTGCTAGAGTTATACTTTAATTTGCAAAATGGGGTATCATTTTTTTCGCCAACGTAAAGCCCTACTGGACATTGGTGTGTCGTCATTAGAGGTATTTTGCCATAGACGAGCACTTCAGTATTTTTAATGCTTAAAGCTTTTAACTCCTTTAGGTTTAACTCTGGAGATAGAGTGACAGCATTAAACTTTTTAATATTATTGTTTAATAAAACATCGACAGAATAATCATTAAAAATATTAAAAGTGTAGTCAGCTATCAGACTTTTTTTGGTGTTAATATTAATATAATTTTTTATTAAATAGCCGTTTATTTCAAAGTTTTCGAACTTTTCTATCATGCTGTAGAACTCATGATATAGAGGCTTTCTTAGAATACTAGGTAGAGAAATAAATACTTCTTTGTTTTTGAGCATTGCATTGGATATAAAAAAGTCAAGATGCTCAAGGGAATACTTAGAGAAAGGGATATAAATTCTTTTAATAGAGTTGAACTTTAGGCACTCTGAAAACTGTTCTACATTTTGGATAGAAACAGTGAGCTTTTGGTCTAAAATACTATCGCTAGTTTGGCTAATTTTATTAAGTATACTAGCTGTGTTAAAGACCTCTCTATCACAAACATAGCTATCTAAGATTTTATCTTCTAAGAGGATTATAGCATCACGACGTAAGTTATTAACAACGCTAGCGGGTAAGTAAGCATTTTCTTCTAATAGGCTACTACATTCGAAATCCATAGAAAACGGAGTATTACCTGTTTTTGATAAATTTTTAATTAAAGTTTCTTTTGTGAGAGCGTTTTTAAGTGCCTCCTCTACTATATCGCCATAAAGCTCAACGTATAAATCTTGGTTTAGACTAAGCTTCAAGTAAAAAGGCTCGCCTATCTTACAATTAAAATAACCACTAATTTTTTGTTGACGTGTAGACTTATGATAACTATTTTTAAGTTTTTTATCTAGTGCCTTATCAAAAGACCTATAAACTAAATCACCTTTATTTATATTAGCGTCTAAAATAACGCTTATAGTATCACCTTTTTTGGCGGGCTTATTTATATTTGTACCAGTATGTGGTATCGTCTTCGTCCAAACCTCTATGCCATCACCATTTACCAAGTCTTCTTGTATTTTAATATTGCATTTTTTAGTTCTAAAATTATAGCTCTCAACTATTCCTATATGAATACCACTACTCTTAGGAGAGGCGCTTATCATATTTTTACCTGACCAAGCCTCATAGTAGCCAGTTATTGAGCTACCTCCTCGATTAAATATTTGCGTAAGCTCTTTTATATCTTGCTTGTCTTGTTTTATATTATTAGTATTCAAGTACATATCTATATATTTTCTATAAGTAGATGTAACTGCTGATACGTACTCAGGGCTTTTCATTCTTCCTTCTATCTTAAAAGTATGAATTCCAGAATTTATAAGCTTGTCTATAATAGGGAGAGTGGAAGTGTCTTTAGGCGATAACAAGTAGTCATTTGCGTATACTTTTTTGTCTTTTACAAGTTTATATTGCATTCTACAAGGTTGCGCACAACGTCCTCTATTACCGCTTCTTTCCCCTATCATACTACTCATAAGGCATCTACCAGAGTATGATACGCATATCGCTCCATGTATAAAAGCTTCTATCTCTGTTTTAGTATTA
>JAWXUY010000218.1:0-3359 GCA_044425885.1 bacterium
CATATTGTATATTTGGCAAAGGAGATAGTAAAGAGTCAGCAACAGGGGCTACTATTATACATTTTTTTGGAGGTATCCAAGAAATATATTTCCCATATGTACTTATGAATCCAATACTTATAGTAGCGCCGATAATAGGTAGTAGTGTAGGTATATTTATATTATCAATGTTTGAATGCGGTCTAGTGGCAGCACCATCACCAGGTAGTATATTAGCAATATTAGCGTTAGTGCCATCAGGCGGGCATCTTGGAGTATTATTAGCAGTTGGGGCATCGGCATTAGTATCATTTATAATAGCATCGCCGATAGTTAAATCAGCATCATCTAAAGACGGTGGAGCATCTCTTGAAGAAGCTCAAAACCAAATGAAAGCAAATAAAGCTCAAGCTAAAGGAGAGGCTGCTCCAGTAGCATCTGCGAGTGTTTCAGCTCCTACAACTAAAAAAATCACTCATATAGTATTCTCTTGTGACGCTGGAATGGGTTCAAGTGCGATGGGTGCTTCAAGATTTAGAGAAAGAATTAAAGCTTTAGATACAGGAATAAAAGTAACAAATTCATCTGTTGATAATATACCAGCAGATGCTCAATTAGTAGTAACTCATCAAAATTTAGTAGAGAGAGTAACTTCAAAAGGCATAGATATTGAAGTAGTTTCTATAAGTAACTTTTTAAAAGATGCGAATTTAGATACTTTATATGCTAGGTTAGAAACAACTAAAGGCGAGCCAATTGCATCAGGCGGAGGAGCTTCAGCCCCAGCAGGTGGCGGAGTAGGCGGTCAAAAAGATATGAAAAATGTACAACATATAGTATTTTCTTGTGACGCTGGAATGGGTTCAAGTGCGATGGGAGCTTCAAGATTTAGAGAAAGAATTAAAGCTTGCAATACAGGTATAAAAGTGACAAATTCATCTGTTGATACTATACCAGGAGATGCTCAAATAGTAGTAACACATCAAAATTTAGTAGAGAGAGTAACTTCAAAAGGTATAGATGTTGAAGTAGTGCCGATTAGCAATTTCTTAAAAGATGCTAACTTAGATGCGTTATTTGCAAGAGTAGAAGAAATAAAAAAATAAAAAATAAAAAATAAAAAATAAAAAATAAAAAATAAAAAATAAAAATAAAAAATAAAAAATTTAATAGGTGTACTTCTTATGAGTGAACGTAATAATACGAATAGTAGTGAAGATGCTACAAGTAGCAATGCGAGTAGTAATAATACGCATAATAAGAACAACTCTAAAAATTTTTTGACAGACAGACAAAAAGATATTGCTATTATTTTAGCAAAAGATAATAGCAATAATTTTATAACAATGGCTGTAATAGCTCAAAAATTAAATATAAGTACTCGCACAGTTTTAAGAGAAATAGGAAGTATTGAACAGTGGTTTTTAGAAAATAACTTTAATTTTATAAAAAAAACAGGAACTGGGATTATACTAAACGAAACTCTCGAAAATAAAAAGTTTATATTAAAAATATTAGATACAGAGTATAAGTTAAAATACTTATCAAGAGAAGACAGAAAGTTAATTATCTTATCTACTCTATTAGACAGCATCGAGCCTATAAAAGCCAATTATTTTACCAAAGTTTTAAAAATTTCTGAAAATATATTAACAAATGATTTTCTAGAAATAGGTACGTGGCTATCAGAATTCGCAATAAGCATAATAAGAAAACCAGGTCTCGGGGCTTATCTAATAGGAAATGAGATTGACTTTAGAGAAATCTACATAAGGCTAATATATGAAAATTTTAAAGAAGAACAATTAATTCAGTTAATTAACAATAATAATTTAAATTATGACTTGAAAAATAGTAAATTGTTTGATATAATAGATAAAGCGGTTTTATATACATTAAAGTCTATAATAGACAGAAATATAGAAAAATTTTCTATTAATATTTCAGATAATTCTTATATAGAATTATTAATAAGATTATGCCTATGTACAAAAAGGTTATCTAACCAATTCTACATATCTTCTAATGATTACAAAAAACTAGATATAGAATATGATGAAAATATTATAAAAATATCTAATAGTATTTATCTTGATATTATCAATGTTTTTAAGTTTGATATAAGTCAGCATGATCTGAAACAAGAAGTAAATTATATTTGCTTTTACTTTAAAACTCTTAAAAAGTTAAATGATGAAAAAATTAAAGAAAATTCTTTGATGCTAAATAATGTATATATATTAAAAATAGCTAATCATTTAATACAAGATGTAGAGGACAATGTGAAAATACCAATATCTGAAGATAGTGTATTTTTCGATGATTTATTAACTCATCTAGAACCAGCTATATACAGAATGGTACTTGGAGTATCTGTTAAAAATCCTTTTATAGATGAGATTAGGGACGAGTATACTCAACTCTATGATCTAATACAAGAAACGCTTAATGGGTATATCAAAATATTAACAAATAATACTATATTGCCAGACGAAATCGCTTATATAACAATGCATTTTATAGTATCTATAGAAAGAATTCTACTATCAAAAACCGTGATAAATTGTTTAGTTTCTTGCCCAACAGGTATTGGAACATCTAAGCTATTATCGCTTAAACTAAAGGAAAAATTTAAAAATCTAGAAATTATAGGAACAGTTTCAGCTTTAAACATAAATGATGAAAAGTTAAAGCAAGAAGGTATAGATTTAATTATATCGACTGTGGAGCTTGAAACTAATATAGAGTTTATATGCGTAAGCAGAATAATTAGTTTTACAGACGAAAATTTAATCAAAAAGAAAATAATAGCAATAGCTAAGCAAAAAATTAATTTAAATAATAATAATTTAAATCGTGAAAGCTTAGATGATGAATTAAACAAAAATAATAATAATTATTTAGATAATAACAAAAATAATGATTATTTTTATTTGATGGAAATTGGTCAGCATATTTTGGATCTTAAAGAAAGTTTTATGTTAGTAAAGCTATTTGATATTAAAGATTTTGAGGAGTTGCTACAGTTTACATCAAAAATATATCTAAGTGATACTAATAAATCTAAAAAATTATTAAAAGAGCTCAAGCAAAGAGTTGATTTGGCAGTGCCTTACTTTGAAGAAAGTGATTTATTATTATTACACTGTGTTAGCGAATATATGAGCACTACTAAAGTATGTGCTGTAAGAACTAATAAAGAAGTGTTGATTAATAATAACATATTTACTAAAAACGTTGTATTGATGATAATGCCTCTCGAACACTCTCTAGCAGAGCAAGAAATTTTAAGTGAAATTAGTATAAACTTAGTTAATAATAAAAATTTAATAAAAGCTATTAAATATCAAGAAGAAGAAGACATAAAGGAGTTATTTATT
>JAWXUY010000219.1:0-3320 GCA_044425885.1 bacterium
CAACCAAGTCTTATATTAATTCCTCTACAGTCTTAAACGATGCTATAAATGCTATGTCTAAAAACTCAAATGCCTTAGTATTCGCTGGTAATACAGACCTAACTGGTCTTACTCAAGCAAATCTTGACAATATTAAAAATTCTAATATTTCTATTATCGAATGGAACAATACTTACAATATGACCGAAACAGAGCATTTGACTATAATTAACTTAGCTACCAAAAGTGGTAGTATGCTAACAGAAAATCCTGACCAATGGCGTTCTCTACAAGATGATTTATATTATCAAACAAACAACAATATTTTAGTAAATTTAGATAAAAATATTTGGTCGGACTCAAACTCTCTAACAGGTGTACGTGAAAACGAGTTATTACACACAATTTTAAAAGATTTCACATATGAAACTGGCAAAAACGTACTTGTAATATCTGCTACTTCTGATATCTCTACTATAGATATAAAAGATGGTGTTAGATACTTAACTCTTAACGGTTTATCTACAAATGATCCTGACAATCTAAATAATTACACTTATTTAAAGCTTAGAGTAAACGAAGATAATTTTAGATATCAACTTTGCGATTTATATTAAAATATACATCAACAAACACCAAAAAAAATAAGCTATTACTTTATTATTTAAAGTCTAATAGCTTATTTTTTATTATTATAAATCTAAAACCATATAGCCATAATCGTTATTAGATAAGCTATCTTCAAGGCTATTATTTATCGGCACAAACTTCGACTTTTCACCAAAATTTCTAAAATTATTAAAAATATTATTAAAATCAAAGTTCTCATCGTATTTACAAGGCAATGCAAGTACATAATTATTATCGTCATTAATACCAATCATTAAGTGACTATATTTTTTATAGCAAGTTAATACAAACGGATTATTCGAGTAAATCCATGCTTTATCCGTAAGAGAGTTAAGCTCGTAAGGTGAAATCCTATACCACATAACATCTTCTTCAAAGTCCTTAAACGGCGTCATCTTTGCGTTATTAAATTTTATATAACTTATATCGCTTATATTATAATAATTTTTATTAAAATTATTACTAAAATTATTATTAGCGTCTATGTCATTACTATAGTCTATATCATTATCTGACATATTAACGTCTTGAATATTATTAATATCTCTACTATTACTCAAGTCACTCGCTTTATCATTATTATCTAGATTATTATTATTATTATCCGAGTCTACTATATCACTAATATTTCTTTTTAATTTATCTAGCATATTCTTAAAATTAGTGTGATTGTCATTCTCTGGGATATCTTCTTCTTGATAATAATCGCCTTGATAGTTATTTACTTGAGTAGCTTTTATATTATTATCCTCGCATACTCCTTTACCTCTACTATCCCTTAGCCCTTTCTCCAGCTCAAATAACCCTTTTTCTTTCTCTATAAGACCTTTTTCTTTATCTAAAAGCCCTTGCTCTTTATCAAGTAGACCTTGCTCTCTCTCTATTAGTCCAGCTTCTTTATCTGTCAGACCGCCGTTATAAGATGCCTCTAGTTTCTTTCTTATAATCTCACGTTCTTGTTTTATGAGAGACTGCTCTTGTTTTATTAAAGCTTGCTCCTGCTTAATAAGCGTAACCTCTTTATCCCTAACGCAAGCATCTTCCTTGGGGATATTACCCATATTTAACTCCGACTCTATTAAATTTAACGCTTTCTCTTTATCCAAAAGTCCTTTTTCTTTCTGTATTAACCCATTCTCTTTATCTTGTAAATCTTGTTGAAATTTAATCAAGTCGTTATTTTCAAAAAGTTCTTCGCTATCTTCTTTTTGAATTATACCTTTTTCTTTCTCTATAACTCCTTTTTCACGTTCAATAAGTCCTTCTTTCTTATCTATAAGTCCTTGCTCTTTTTTAGTTAAGAATTCGTCATTACAAGGTTTATTTATATTTATATTCGTATCTATATCGTCTTCTACGTCTTTTTTAAATATATCTCTTTCTCTATCTCTTTCTCTATCTCTATTCTTATCTCTATCTCTATTCTTATCTCTATCTCTATTCTTATCTCTATCTCTATTCTTATCTCTATCTCTATTTAACCTAATTTTCTTATATTTATCTTTCCATGGTATCTCATTCCCTATATACCCTATCAATGCACAGCTCACTTCCTCTGGCTTATCCTTTACATCTGCTATAAGTGATACCACGTTAAAATTCTCTATAGAGCGTTTTGTGTCTGCTACGTTATCTGGATTAAATTTAACTCTTATCTCTCCTTTGCCATGTTCGTCTACTCGAAAGTCCCCGAAATAAGCATCTTGCAATTCACCTTTATCAAACCCTATCATTTCTAGTCTATAATCTATATTTGGTTTAATCCCCTGTGCGTAAAAGTTTATCTTACCTTCGCCGTCTTTAATCTCTATTAGACATTTACCTATTGCTGGTCTAAAGTCTAAAGTGTGTTTGGTAGAGTCCTGCTTTAACGGAATAAAATTCCTACTATATTTTCTTGAATAAATCATATATATAAATATCCTCCCTATGCAATCATAAAAAAAATTACAAAATCATTATATATATTTATATTCTAAAAAATAACAATTATGACCCTCAACTTTAAACTTAAATCAAAGCACAAAAAATACTCTCCGAAATTTTTATATATCCCAAAGAGTATTTTATTATAATCATATTTTTACAAAATTTATAAAATTTATAAAATTAGCAAAGACCTTTTCCAAATTCGTTGCATGACGCAAGAGCTTCATCATCTGGAGTATTTTGCACTATTAAAGGCTCGCACACTACGTTTGCAAATGATGAACAGTCTTCTTTCCAAATATCCATCCATTCACCACCGCCCCAGTCATAAGAACCAAATAATGCTATCGCTTTACCTTCTAAAGCTGGTTTACAAGCATCAAATATCGGCTCAAATTCACCATCTTCAAGCATTTCAGCTCCCATAGCTGGACAGCCAAATACAACAACATCATAATCTCCTACTAAGCTTTCTGAAAACTCAGAAACTACAAATAAAGAACCTTCTCCGCCACCAGCTTCAACTCCATTAAAAATAGCTTTAGCCATAGCTTCAGTATTACCAGTACCACTCCAATAAACAACAGCAATTTTTTTCATATTTTATATATCTCACTTTCTTTTTTATTTTATTTTTTTATTTTAAATTTAATTCAAATATTTTTTATTTAAACTAAATTAGTATAGATTAACTATATAATACAAATTATAAAATGTCAATACTAAATTATGTATAATTTTATAAGTACTGGATTGTATATAATTTTAGTGGTTAATAAATA
>JAWXUY010000220.1:0-3314 GCA_044425885.1 bacterium
TCAATAACGTCTGGATAAATAGTCCCTTGGGCGAAGAAATCAACAGCGCCTATCTTATTCGCTTCTTCTTCAAATACACGTATAAATTCCTCACCGATAAGCTTACGCTTAGTTTCAGGATCAGATATTCCTGTTAATTTGCCTAAAAATCTATCTTCAGCATTTACTCTTATAATATTCATATCAAACTGCTCTTGAAACACAGTCATAACCTCGTCACCCTCGTTAAGACGCATGAAGCCATGATCCACAAATACACATATTAAATTCTTACCAACCGCCTTGTGTATTAAAACCGCTGCTACAGATGAGTCTACTCCGCCAGATAAAGCGCATAAAACTTTCTTATCTCCAACTTTCTCCTTGATAGATTTAACAAGCTCGTTAGCAATGTCTGTCATTACCCAGTCGCCAGCGCAATCACAAACGTTATATAAAAAGTTTTTCATCATTAAGTTACCAAAATCTGTATGTACAACTTCTGGATGAAACTGCACGCCATATAGGCTTTTGCTCTTATTATAAAAACCTGCTGTAGGGCAAGAGCTTGTACTTGCTATAGCCTCAAAATCATTAGGCAAATCCGTAACAAAATAAGTATGACTCATCCAACAAATAGACTCTTTCTCAACGCCTTCAAAAAGTGGGTTAGCACTATCTACGATAGTTAAATCCGTCTTGCCATACTCTTTTGTCTCAGCCTTGCCTACTTGACCGCCATTTAAATACGCCATAAGCTGACAGCCATAACAAATACCAAAGATTGGTATACCCATCTCAAAAATAGCTTTATCTATTTTAGGGGCGTCTTCCTCTGTAACTACACTAGGTCCTCCAGTAAAAATAATACCTTTTGGATTTCTAGCCTTAATCTCCTCGAGAGGAGTTTCGTAAGATAATACCTCACAATATACGTTTAAATCCCTAACACGTCTTGCAATAAGCTGGTTGTACTGCCCGCCAAAATCTAATACTATAACTAATTCATGTTCCATAAAAATTAAATCTCCTTTTATAATCTATAATTTATAATTTATTTATTATTTATCTTCTTCTAATTTCTCTTTATCTTTAGCATCATCATTACTAGTATTATCACTAGCACTATTATTATCAGCGCTATCCTCATCACTATCTGAGAACAAAGACCCTAAGTTAAGCTTTGATACAACTCCAGGAACCATATCTATAATCTTATTAACGCTATTTTGGTTCTTAACGTCTACAAGCTGGACAGACCCATTTTGTACAACTAGCATCGCAGCTGGAGTCATTTTAGCTCCTAATCCTCCACCTGCTTTGCCGTCTTTGCCATCGTTTCCAGAATTTGCTCCATTTCCAGCCCCAACTGCCACAGAAACATCAACAAGTGGCACAATAATAACATCTCCTATGTTAATAGGCTCTCCTACAACAGTCTTAGAAGAAATAAATCCTTCCATTTTGTTAAATAAAACTTCTAGGCTATTATTTAAATTTGACATATTTATTATTCCTCCATCTATTTATTTATCTATTTATCTACTTATCTATTATTTTCTAAACTTCTTTTTACTACTTCCTTTATTCTTTAACAAATTCCTAATAGGGCTATTAATCAAAAAGCTCACAACTGGTTTAATTAATCTAAATAGCGTTGTATGGCACTCTATATTAAAATCACCCTCTAAAACTTCTTCTTCAAAATGCGGATTAAAGTTAATAGTTTCATAGTGTGTGTCCGCCATAATAGGTAGTATGGCACTAATAATACCTGCTATTGTCCCTGTTTTATGTGGCTCATCTAAGCCGTAGTCCACATTTATACTTATCTCTTTAAACGTTATCGCCTTAAACAATTTTTTGATAGAGTCCTTAAATGCGTTAAGCATCTCAACTTTATCAGGATAATTAATTATCTGCTTAATCTTATCTATTATAGCTTGCACATTTACAATTTTAGTCTTAAAAAACTGAAAAAACTTATTATTATAAGCGTTCTGCACGTCTTCCATATTTATATTTATATTTTTATTATTATCTCTTGAGTTATCTTCTTCATCTACACCATTATCATTGTTTATAGCTTCATCTTCAGGTTGAGGATGAGTACTATCTTCTGAATTAACAGACTGGGTTGTGTAGATTATTTCCTCGGAAGATGAATCACTATCGGAAGATGAATTACTATCGGAAGAATTGTTTATATCACTATTTTCTCTATCTTCACTATCGCCATCGCCATCGCCATCACTATTATTTTTATCTCTCTTAAATATATATTTTATCTTCTCCAGTTTAAAGCCAAACAGTTTTACTACTTGTGTATCATTAGTGTTGTCAAAATCAAGTTTTATAATACCAAAAAGATAAGAAACTTTTAAGTTAAATAAAAACTTTCTTACATTATTATCCTCATCGTTGCTGGTTGTATCACCTTTTGACCCTGTTAATTTTAAGTTTATTCGGCTAAAAATAACCGATAACAAAATTATCAACAGTGTTATTATTATTCCCGCCAAAATCCTAAAAAACAACTTTATTATAAATTTTATTAAAACAATTAATTCAAACTCTGCAAATCCCATAAAAGACCACCAACTTAATTATTATCTAAAAAATTCCTTTTCATACTACCAAAACTTTTTCCAGTTAAAACATAGCTCTCAAATATATCCCTAACTACTTTAAAGGCGTTCTTTTTTCCGTATGCCATTCCAACTACAACGTATTCTTTTTTATTATCATTCTTCTTGTTACTACTTTTACCACTTCTCTTATTATTATTTTTAAAAAACTCTTGCTGTTTATCCTGCTTAAATAACTGTCCTACAGACAAAATCTCTAATATATGATTTGGGTGCTTTGATACGCATATCAATCTTAAGTTATACGTATCAATACCTTCTTCCAACTGCTTAATTATATCCTCTACTTTATCTTTACCAATATTATCATCTAAAAAAAGTTTTCTATAAAATTTTAAATTCATAATTTATAATCAATTCCTAATTTTTATTTATTATTTATTATTTCTTATTTCTTATTTCTTAAAAATTTATAATTTCTTGAGTTTTATCTCTGGTCATCAATGATACTACCACGTCTTTTATATTCTTGTTATTAAATAACACTTCGTTTATCTCTCTTGTTATCGGCATATCTATTCCATTTTTTTCTGCTAGCTGTTTTGCTGCTTTCGCCGTATTAACTCCCTCTACCACCATCTTTATTTCTTCGAGTGTCTCGTCAAGAGATTTACCTTGCCCTATTAAAAAGCCTGCTTGTCTATTCCTACTATGCTCACTCGTACAAGTAACTATTAAGTCCCCTAC
>JAWXUY010000221.1:0-3291 GCA_044425885.1 bacterium
GTCTTAAGACCTGTACATCCATTAAATACCCCATATTCTATATTTTCTACCCCTTCTGGTATTCTTATAGATTTAAGACTTGTACATCCATTAAATGCACTCTCTTTTATTTCTTTTACACTCTCTGGTATACTTATAGATTCAAGACCTGTGCATCCATTAAATACACTCTCTCTTATTTCTTTTACGCTCTCTGGTATACTTATAGTCTTAAGGCTTGTACATCTACTAAATGCCCTATATCCTATATTTTCTACCCCTTTTGGTATGCTTATAGATTCAAGACCTGTGCATCCACTAAACATTTCATTTGCTATATCTTTTACGCTCTCTGGTATACTTATAGTCTTAAGGCTTGTACATTCATTAAATGCCCTCTCTCCTATTTCTTTTATACTATTTGGCATACTAATATCCTTTAGACTAACGCATTTAGAAAATACATTGCTCTCTATATATTCTAATCCATCTGCTATACTAACACTTCTAAGTCTTTCACACTCATAAAATGCTCTTTCCTTTATAGATTTAATACCTTCTTGTATAATAATAAATTTTAGATTTATACACATTTTAAAAGCATTCTCTCCTATCGACTCTACTCCCTTTGGTATATTAATATATTCTAGATTATTACACCTATTAAAAGCATTTGGGTCTATATATTTCAATCCCTCTTGTATATCAACAAATTTTATATCTTGGCATTGTTCAAAAGCTGAATTTCCTATCCTCTTAACTACTACTCCCTCTATCTCATTTGGTATTATAATATTCGTTTCACCAAACGAATTATATTTTATTATCGTCCCCGTTGCCTTGTCAAATTCAAAGCAATTATTTTTATTTATAATATTACTCATATTAAAAATCCTCCTTATTTTTTTATATTTTTTATATTTTTTATATTTTTTATATTTTTTATATTTTTTATATTTTTTCATTTCTATTATACACTATCATACAACAAAAACCGAGCCTATAATAAACTAATATTATAGGCTTGGCTTGGCATAATATAAATATATAATACTTTATATTATTCTTGGCTCACGTTATAATGTACAACAACGTCACTATTTAAATATAAATTCGTTGTATAAACTAGACTAGGAATATTCTTTAAGCACTTAGTATTTTCTTTAAGTATATCCCATTGTTCTTCACTACCACCATAATATATATCTTTAAGCATATTACAACCTTCAAACGAATTATACTCTATACACATTATATTCTTTGATATACTTATAGATGTAATATTCTTGCAGTCTTTAAATGCTCTCTCTCCTATATACTCTACTTCATTCTCTACTTTATATTCACCTTTTTTCCCTACTGGACAATAAATTAAATTTTTAAAATCTTTACTAAATAATACTCCGTCTTTAGATTTATAATTAGTGTTTAAATCATCTACTTCTATATTATCTAATCCTCCACATTTCTCAAATGCATAACGTTCTATATATTCAACTCCAGCTGATATACTCATAGAGGTTAGTCCTTTACAACCCTTAAACGCTCCCTCTCCTATTTTCTCTACGCTATCTGGTATACTTATAGATGTTAGTCCTATACACCCCTTAAATGCTCTATCTTCTATTTTCTCTACGCTATCTGGTATTATATAATTACCTTTTTTCCCTAATGGATATAAAATTAAAGTTTTTAAATCTTTACTAAATAATACCCCGTCTTTAGATCTATAATTCTCATCTAAATCATCTATGTTAATACTCTCTAGATTTATACACCCATAAAATAAACCCTCATATATACCAATATTCTTTGCCATACTAATAGACGTAAGCGATATACAATTTGAAAATACATCCTCTCCTATATAATTAACTCCCTCTGGCATACTTATATTCTTTAGTTTTTTACACCCACTAAATGCACAATCTCTTATTTCTTCTGTTCTTTCTGGTATAATTATAAATTTCAATTTTTCACAGTACAAAAAAGCGTTTTCTCCTATTAACTTAACTCCTTCTGATATATTAATATATTCTAAATTCTCACAATATGCAAAAGCACCTTTTCTTATATTCTCTATCCCCTCTTGTATGTCAATAAATTTGAGCTCATTGCATTGTTTAAACGCTCCCTGCCCTATATTCTTAACCGCTACTCCCTCTATCTCTCTTGGTATTATAAGATGTGTTTCACCAAACGAATTATACTTTATTATAGTTCCTGTCGTCTTATCAAATTCAAAATAACTATTTTTATTTATAACACTATTCATAAAAAACTCTCCTAATTTATATTTATATTTATTATTATATTTATATTTATTATTATATTTATATTTATTATTATATTATTTTATTATTGGCTTGAATCAGTGTAGTTTTCAATTATCTTACTAGGCAAAAACGAATTATATTTTTCAACTAAAGCCCATTGTTCTCTACTCCCTGCATAATTTACCTGTCTTACTGTATCTCTACATAAAAATGCTTTATCCTCTATCTCCTTAATACTCTTTGGTATATTTACAGAAACAAGTCCACAGCTTAAAAACGCATATTCTTCTATTTTTGTAACACCCTCTGGTATACTTATAGATTTAAGTCCTTTACACTTAGTAAATGCATACTTACCTATATATTCTACGCCCTCTGGTATACTTATAGATGTCAGACTTTTACATTCCCAAAATGTCCAACCTTTTATATTTTTTATCCCCTTTGGTATACTTATAGATGTCAGACTTTTACATTTCCAAAATACCAATTCCCCTATCTCTTTTACACCCTCTGATATATTAATAGACTTTAAACTTGTGCATTCCCAAAATGCCGTGTCCCCTATCTCTTTTACACCCTCTGGTATACTTATAGATGTCAGACTTGTACATCCATTAAACGCTCCAACTCCTATAATCTCTACTTCATCTGGTATTTTATAATCTCCATTTTTATTTATTGGATAACAAATTATTTTTTTTAAATCTTTACTAAATAATACTCCATCTTGAGACGTATAACTAATATTAGCATCTTCTACATTAATAAATTCTAACTCTTTACAATTATAAAAAACCCCGTATTCTATATTTTTTACACCCTCTGGCAGACTTATAGATGTTAAACTTGTGCACCCCTTAAATGCTCTCGCTCCTATTTCTTTTACACCCTCTGGCAGACTTATAGATGTTAAACTTGTGCACTCATCAAATGCTCTAACTCCTATAATCTCTACTTCATCTGGTATTTTATAATCTCCATTTTTATTTATTGGATAACAAATTATTTTTTTTAAATCTTTACTAAATAATAC
>JAWXUY010000010.1:0-11189 GCA_044425885.1 bacterium
GCCAGACTAGCCACAATTCCACCAAAAATTCCTGCTATATTATACCCTACGTAAGTAGCCATATTAACCCCTATTGGTCCAGGAGTAGACTCCGATATCGCTACCATATCGCTTATAAGTTCCTGCTCAAACCAACCCGTACGCTCGCCCATTCTCTGCAAAAATGGTATAGTAGCCATTCCTCCCCCTACCGCAAAAAGCCCTATCTGAAAAAATTCTATAAACAAGTTTACATATATCGACATTATCTCTCCTATCTTATATTTTAATTTTAAGTTAATATTATATTTACCAATTTATAAGTAATATTATCACACAAACACGTCTAAATCAACTAGCAATTTTATTTTTAAAAACACCCAAAAACCACTCCTTAAAAATTAAAGCGTTTAAAGAGTGGTTTTGATATTATCATCATATTTTTTTATATATTGATATAACTCACCATCAGTTTGAAAAAATTTAAAACCATTATTTTCATAAATATTTAATTCACTTATAACCTTACTACATTCAATCAGCATAAACCTACAAGGTATTAGTGAATTCGCCTCTTGAACTACTGAAATAGCTGTACTTAATATATCTTCGCAAGTTGTATTAGACTTTTCATATTTTGAAATATGCTTTCCTACTTGACCAATTAAAACAAAATATAACTGAGTTGCTCTGTTATTATGTGTTAATTTTTTTATTCGAGTTTTACTTATATTATCAGGAATACTCATTACTTTATGAGAAAGTGTAAATAAGCTTCTATTTTTATAATACTCTGTTCAAATAATTTATAATTCAACAATAAATAAGTTGCTGATAATCCACGTTTTAAAAAATCTTGTTTGTAAAAAATTTTCTATATTAACATATAAATAACATTCAAATGTATCGAATATTTCATTTAAATAAACTAAATCTTGCTCATCACTAGCTTTTTCCAAAAGTAATTTTAACGAAATGAGAACGATTTTAATAATTCTTCTCCCTCTGCTATAGTTAGAATATCTGTAGAATTAATATTTTCAGCTTCTTCTTCTGTGTTAATTTCAATAATTTTTTCTAATTTTTGATAAGCTTCAATTGTGTTAACTTCAAAATCTCTTGTAATTGATAAAGTCGCCATAAAATACACCCCCAATTAATTTTTAAATTTATTATATCACTTGTTTTTTTTAATATGTCAAAACCACTAGTTTAAATGTTTAAAGAATGGTTTTGATATTAGTATCAACTATCTTGGATACATATTTCATTAATATCTGTTGGCATAGGTAATTCTTTGTTGCTAGTTATATAAGTTAGAAGCATTTTTTGTAGTGCCTCTTTTTTTTCTAAAATATGATGCCTACCATTTATTCTTATTTCTTTCCAACTGTTTTTTATAAGCAGTTTTTTTAATTATTTTCCAGAAATTAAGAATTCCTTTTATTTAACATATTATTTTTATATAAAACCCCGCTCATAGCCGATAATATTACCAGCAAAACAGGTGATATACTCGTAAATAACATACATATCATTATTACTAAAAATAATACTACTCCAAATAAGTCTTTTACGCCCTTCTTCCACATCGCTATAACAGAGTCTATAATAAGCGCCGATACGCATACAGAGACTCCCGCTAAAGCGTGCTTTACATACATATTGTCTTCAAAGTTTGAAAGGCTCATCGCTATAATACTAATAATTATAATACTCGGTGAAACTACGCCCAAAGCAGCACTAATTCCGCCTAAAATCTTTGCCCTAGAGTAGCCTATAAATACAGAAACGTTTACCGCTATAATCCCTGGTAAGCCTTGACTTATAGCAAAAAAGTCCATCACTTCTTCTTCTTTTAACCAGTTATTTTTTTCTACTATTTCTTTTCTTAAAATAGGTAGCATGGCATAACCGCCCCCAAATGTGACCGCACCCATTTTAAAAAATATTAAATATATGTTAAAAAATTCTTTTATTAAATTATTATTATTATTATTTGACATCTAAAACGTCCTTTATTTTTATTTTTATTTTTATTTTTATTTTTATTTTTATTTTTATTTTTATTTATTTTTTTTAATTACGCTCTCTGCTATATATAACATAGACCCTGCTAAGCATATAGACGAATACGTACCACATACTATACCCATAGCTATTGGAAGTGCAAACACCTTAACCGATTCTACCCCAAATACATATAAACTTATTACAGTAAAAAAAGTAGTTAGTGACGTAAATATAGAACGTCTTAAAGACTGACTTATACTTAGGTCTATAATCTCTTGATTTGTTTTGTCCGCCTTATGCTTAATTTTATTTTCTCTTATCCTGTCAAATATAACTATAGTGGCATTAATCGAATAACCTATTACAGTGAGAATAGCCGCTATAAAAACTTCATTGAGTGGCACTCTAAATACACCATAAAAAACTAGTATCATTAAAGCATCATGAAGTAAAGCAAGTATAGCGCTACCGCCTATCGCTATATCTTTAAATCTTATACTTATATATATAAGCATTGCTATACAAGATATTAATACCGCCGTTATAGAATTACTTCTCATTTCTTCGCTTATAGTTGCGCTAATATCTAAAATAGAAAAATCATCATCATCTATACTATATTTTTCTTTTAATAAATCCGTTGCTAAAATTCTTTCTTCTTGACTCAAAGAACGTGTTTTTACTACAACACTTGTTCCATCTCCTATTTTTTGTATCTGTATGCTATCTAAATCTATATTATCATCTAATAATTTATAAATATCATCGCTCTCAAACTCGTTATTTATGTTAACCTCGATAGAAGTACCACCTGTAAATTGTATATCATAATTAAATAATCCTAAGTCTTTACTACTATTATTAAACATTATTCCAAAGCCACTAATTAATATTAATAGTGATAATATCATAAATTTAAATCTATTTTTAACTATTTGCATTTTGCTTAAATCCTTTCTTAATATTAATATTATATTTTATTATTAATTTACTATTTAGCTCCATATAATTTAGCATTATTAATTCCCGCTTGAATCATAGTCTTTGTAATAAACTTCGTAATAAATAAAGAAGTAAACATAGATAAAGCTATACCAAGCATTAAAGTCTGCGCAAAACCTTTAATAGCCCCGCTTCCTAACCAATATAATACTCCACCTGCTATAAGCGTTGTAATATTACTATCTACTATCGCTGGAAAAGCTCTCTCAAATCCTTTATCTACCGCAAGTCTTAACGTTCTACCGCTTAATACTTCTTCTCTTATTCTTTCAAAAATAATAACGTTTGCGTCAACTGCCATACCTACAGATAATATAATACCTGCTATACCTTGAAGCGTAAGCGTAATATTTAAACCATTTAATAATAAAAGCATTAAAGCCATATAAATAGCTAAAGCTAAGTTGGCTGCAAAACCACTAGCCTTATATAAAATAAGCATACTCACTAGCACTAATCCTATCCCTACTGCCCCTCCTAGTATACTTGAAGCTAGAGCGTTAGCTCCAAGAGTTGCTCCTATCGTGTTCATCTCTAATATTTTAAGCTCAAATGGCAGAGAACCAGACCTAATTAAAGAGCTTAATTCTTCGGCACTCTCAATAGTAAATCCACCGCTTATAACCGCCTCACCGTTACTAATTTTTTGGTTAACAGTCGGTGCACTTATTATAGCATCATCGAGTAAAATATAAATAGGACTGCCAATATTAGCCTCTGTAGCGTTTGCAAAATCCTCTGTTCCTTTTGCATTAAATTCAAGGCTTACAACTATTTCTTGTACTCCCATTTGAGTAGTTTGTACTCTTTGAGTGGCATTTACTACGTCTTCCCCGCTTACTACCACATTTCCATCTATATCAGTAAATGTAAGTTTAGCCGTCTGACCTATTTCAGAGACAGCCGTCTCAGCGTCATCTACTCCTGGTATTTCTACCCTAATTCTATCTGTACCCTCTTTGAATACATTTGCCTCTGTCCAGCCTTTTCTATCTAATCTACTTTGTACCATTGATATAGCAGCGCTCATCTTTTGTTCCCATGATGGCTCTCCATCTTCACTACTCCCAATATTTTCTTCCTCTTGGGCTTCATAAACTATATAAACCCCTCCGCTTAAATCTAGCCCCTGTTGTATATTTCTATAGCTTAAAATATGACCTTCTCCAATTCCTTGATATGCTATAAAATACAAAATACCAGTAACTAAAAAAATAAGCATAAACATAAAAGTATTTTTACTTTTATTATCACCATTAACATTATTATTTTTTTTATTTTTATTTTTATTTTTATTTTTATTAGACATAAATAACTAATATCCCTTCTAAAATAAATAAATAATTTATTTATTTATTTATTTTTAATTTACCAAGTTCTTTCAAGTTTTAATTTAAAATTAATATTAAAATTTTCGTGATGCTTAATTCTTTCGTATATCTCTCTTATGACTTTATCGTCTTTTTTATAGCAGTACTCAAATCCCATTATATAACTCTCAAAAAAATCTTCCCAGTTTTTATACTTAGATTGTATTTGTTTTGCCATACTATAAGCTAAATTTAGCGTTTCTCTTAGGGTGTATATATCTGCTATATAATACATTCCTAGCAAGCTCATAGCCCTTGAGTAGTCCCATGCGTCTATTGCCTTACTCCCGTATTTTAAATAGTATTCATAGCACTTAACTATCGAAATAGCCTCTATATGTTCTAGCTCATATATTTCTATTAGTACGTTTAATTTCTCATCTTCCGAACAATGACTAAATCCCTTAAACTCCAAATTTGTCATTATTTCTGTAAATTCTACCCTAAGTCCACCTTTATCAACCAGCCATTTAATAGTACTACTAGCTTTAGCCTCGTCATTTATATCCCAAGCCTCATCTAGCATTTTTAACTTTTTTATTTTATTAGTTTCATTTTTTTCAATACCACCAAATATATTAAAATCTTCGTTTTGATATTCAGTCAAAATCGCACAGCTTAAATTAAACCATTTAACAGTATCGGAATTTAAGTCTATTCCTTGATTTGAATTTGAAAGTAATTTACTAAAAAACTTTATTAAGCTATTCTTAATAAAAATCACCAGCCTTTAATCTATATTATCTCTGCTATTTTCATCATAATAGAGCATTCAGTTCTTTTCTTTTGCATCTCACAGCCTATATCATAAGGCGTTATTAAATCATTGTGTATATTATTTGAGTTCGCTGCACAGCCTCCACTACAATAAAACTTCGCCCAACAGCTTTTACATATCGGTTTTGAGTAAACGTTTATATTCTCAAAGTTTTTTCTTATACCAAAATCCGTTACTCCCTCAAAGACACTACCCATTCTAAACTCATCTTGTCCCACAAATTGATGGCATGGGTATAAATCTCCCTCTGGTGTTACTGCTAAATATTCTGTCCCAGACCCACAACCTACAAGTCTTTTATATGCACATGGTCCTCCTGTTAAATCAATCATAAAATGAAAAAAATTAAAATTATCAGCACTATTATTTTTCTTACGGTTTATCATCTCTATCGCTAATTTTTCATATTCTTCAAATATAATTGGCAAGTCTTCTTGCTGTATAGCATATGGCTCATTCTCGTCTGTCACAACTGGCTCTACGCTTATTTGTTTAAAGCCTAAGTCTGCCAAATGGAGTACATCTTTAGAAAAATCTAAATTATTTCTAGTAAAAGTCCCTCTTACATAGTAGTCCATTTGGTTTCTATTCTCCGCCATACGCTGAAATTTAGGTACTATCTCATCGTAGCTACCTCTATCCCCTGATTTTACACGCATCTTGTCATTTACTTCTTTACGTCCATCTATACTCAATACTGCGTTATGCATATGTTCGTTAATATATGCCTCTACTCCTTCACTTAGTAATAAGCCGTTAGTCGTCATCGTAAACCTAAAGTTTTTATTATAATCTTTCTCTATAGAACGTCCGTATTCAACTATCTCTTTTACCACGCTAAAATTCATAAGTGGTTCGCCACCAAAGAAGTCTATCTCCAAGTTTTTTCTACTACCTGAGTTATGAATTAAAAAGTCAATAGCATTCTTACCTACCTCTACCGACATCAAAGAGCGTTTACCATGATATTCTCCCTCCTCAGCAAAGCAGTATTTACACTTTAAATTACAATCGTGTGCTATATGCAAACATAACGCTTTCACAACTGGATTTCTAGTATTAACCTCTGGTACTAAATTAGAAAAAACATCTTTAGAAAATAAAATATCGTCTTGCACTAGCTGTTCTAGTTCTTCAAATGCTTCTCTTAGTTCTAGTTCTTCTAAGTCATTATTATTAACCAGTCTAACAACTTCTTTATAGCTCATATTAGGCTCATAAAAGTCTAATATATCATATACCAAGTCATCAACGCAATGAATAGAGCCACTATTAATATCTAACACAATATTTAAATCATTCATTTTATATTTATGTATCATAATTTATTTTTCTTGCCTTTCTTTAATTTTTTATTTATTTTTACTTATTTTTTTATTATAACAAGCTTATTAACATTATTCAAGTATTTTTATTATAATTATAGCTCAATCACTTAAAAATAATTAAATATATTTAATTATTTTTAATTAAACATTTATTTGACTTATCCCAAACGTAAAATAACTACTCTTTTTTATATTTACAAATATTGTACTTTGTGGTATAATATTGTAAAGTTATGAAAAAGAGTAGTTAGTCTATGCCTCCACAAAAGGAGGTGATAGTATGTTGATAATAGAACCAGTTGAACTAATTGAATCTTTATTTAATATAGTTTCATCTATCGTTGCTATTATATATTATTTAGATAATATTTAATAGTAACAAAAACCTATTTTCACATAAATAACTGCTCTCCAAAAGTTAGTTATTTATGCTATTTTATTGAGCATAGGCTAATTATTATAACTTTACTAGAGTGTTGATATTAGAGTATCAGCGCTCTTTTTAATTTGCCCATTTATAGCTTTATTATAACCCATAATAAAGCGTATGTCAACCAGAAAACCAACTGAAATATAAATCTAAAATAAATAAAAAAACCTTAGTCAAATCTTTACTCAACTAAGATTTTTTATTTATTATTTTACCATCTCACATTGTTGGTTAGCAACTGTGCATGACGTTTTACAAGCTGATTGACAAGATGTTTGGCATTCTCCACAACCACCTTTAGCCATAGTACTTTTTAATAATTTAGTATTTAATGTTTTAATATGTTTCATAATAAAATCCCTCCGTTTAGTTTTATTTAATTAAATTTAATTTTATAATTTTTTAATTACAGCTAATTATATCATATT
Organism: bacterium; assembly: GCA_044425885.1. Lineage (GTDB taxonomy): Bacteria > Bacillota > Clostridia > Lachnospirales > CAG-274 > Tyzzerella. Next base: position 7,329 of record JAWXUY010000010.1, read on the forward strand.
TTTTTTTAATATGCAATTAATTTTTATTTAAAAATTATGTACTTGTTTTAGAGTTAAACATATGCTAAAATAAAAATAAAAAATAATAAATTAGGAGGTTTTTTTGTTTTGAGCGATAAACCTGTAATTAATTCTATAGGCGGGCAAGCTATAATAGAGGGAGTTATGATGCGTGGTAAAGACTCTTACTGCTTAGCCGTTAGGAATGTGAATACAAAAGAAATTTCTACCCACGATGAGCCTTTAGAAAATAACAAACCAAGCTTTTTAAAACTACCCTTTATTAGAGGAATGGTTAACTTCGTTGATAGCATGATATTAGGTATGAAAATTATTACTAAATCTGCTGAAATGTCTGGTCTTGACGAGTATACCGATGACCCTCAAGAGATGGGTAAATTTGATAAATGGATTGAAGAAAAATGTGGTGATAAAACATCAGATTATATAGTGTACTTTAGCGTTTTTTTATCTATGATAATATCTACTTGTCTTTTTATGATTTTACCAGTAGGGATTAGTAGCGTTATAACAAAAACGTTTAATATTAGCTTATGGGGGATAGGGATAGTAGAGGGTATAGTTAAATTCAGCATTTTTTTAGGCTATATACTACTTATATCTAGGCTAGATGACGTAAATAGGTTATTTAAGTATCATGGTGCTGAGCATAAAACTATAAACTGTTTTGAAAGCGGTGAGGAGCTAACAGTTGAAAACGTAAGAAAGCATTCTAGACTACATAAAAGATGTGGTACTAGCTTTATAGTAATTTTAATATTAATCACTATGATAATATTTATGTTTTTACAAACAGATGATGTTATAACAAGAATGATTTCAAGAGTGGTGCTAGTGCCTTTTATAGCTGGAATAAGCTACGAGGTTTTAAGGCTGGCTGGTAAATACGACAATAAGTTAATAGATTTAATAAGTATGCCCGGTATGGCGATGCAAAAAATAACTACTCAAGAACCAGATGACGAGATGATAGAGACAGCGATAATAGCACTAAAAGGAGTATTGGTCGAAGATGACACTAAATAATAATATAAATAATAATATTTTAAAAAATATTATAGTTAAATATAAAAATATTCTAAAAGAAAAAAACTTTGACACGTATTCACTAGATGTTGAGCTTTTGTTAATGCACTCTACCAACTTATCCAAAACGGACTTATATTTAAACCCCAATTATGAGTTAACGTCTTCTCAATTAAATCTTTTTGAAGACTGTTTTAATAGGCGCTTAAAAAAAGAACCTATTGCGTATATACTTGGTAAATGGGAGTTTATGGGGCTTGAATTCCTACTAGACAGCAACACTCTTATACCTCGTCCAGAAACGGAGTTACTGGTCGAAACTACTCTTGAGATTATAAATAACTTAAATTTAAATAATATTAATATATTAGATATGTGTACTGGGAGCGGTGCTATCGCAATAGCTTTAGCAAAATATATAAATATAAGTAATACTAGTATTGTAGCTAGCGACCTAAATAAAAAGGCGTTAGATATGGCGAAGCAAAATGCCAAGCTTAACAACGTAAACAATATTAAGTTTGTTGAGAGTGACTTATTTAATAATTTAGATGTTAATAATAAATTTAATATTATAGTCTCTAATCCACCTTATATTAAGTCGTCTGATATCCCTACTCTAGAAGCTAACGTAAAAGAGTATGAGCCTGTTTTGGCACTAGATGGGGGTAAAAGCGGTTTAATATTCTACGAGCAAATAGTCGCCAATTCCAAAAATTATTTTAATAATAATAATAATAATTTAAACAATAATTATTTAATTTTTGAAATAGGGTATAACCAAGCCGAAGATTTAAAAAATATGTTATTAAAAAATGGTTTTGATGACAATAATATAAAAATAATAAAAGATTTTTCAAATTTAGATAGAGTAGTTGTTGCAAAAATATAGTAAATTAATGAGCTCTAAATAAATGTCGGCATGACTATAAATATGATAAGTTACAAAAAAACTTACTTGACATCATAAATCTAATGATATATACTCATAATATAATAGCTATATAAAATAAATATAATATAAATATAAATATAAAAAATTAAAAGAAATTTGAAAGGAGATTTTTAAAAAAATGTTCGATAAATTATATGATTTAGAAAGAAGATACGTAGAGCTTTCTGATAAAATAAACGACCCTGATATTATTAGCAATAACGAAGTTTGGCGTAAACTTATGAAAGAGCATAGCGACTTAACGCCTATAGTAGAAAAGTTTAAAGAGCATGAGCAAACTAAACAAAATATTGCTGATGCTAAAGAGATGCTGGGTGAAAGCGATGAGGATTTAAAAGCTCTAGCAAAAGAAGAGCTTAGTGAGAATACTAAACTTTTAGAAGAAATCCAAACTGAGCTTAAAATATTACTTATACCTAAAGACCCTAACGATGAAAAAAATGTTATAGTAGAGATTAGAGGGGGAGCTGGCGGTGATGAGGCTAACTTATTTGCTGGTGATTTATATCGTATGTATTCAAGATATGCTGAAAAACGCCGTTGGAAAACTGAGCTAATGTCTCAAAATGCTTCTGATATGGGTGGATTTAGAGAAATTTCTTTTATGATAATCGGGCAAGGTGCTTACTCTAAACTTAAATATGAAAGTGGTGTTCATAGAGTACAACGTGTTCCTGATACAGAGTCTAGTGGTAGAATTCATACGTCTACTGTGACAGTGGCAGTTTTACCAGAAGTAGATGATATAGACTTTAAAGTAGACCCTAATGATATAAAAACTGACGTTTTTAGAGCGTCTGGCAACGGTGGACAAAGTGTAAATACTACTGATTCTGCTGTACGTCTTACTCATTTACCAACTGGGACTGTAGTATCTTGCCAAGATGAAAAGAGTCAACTTAAAAATAAAGACAAGGCTTTAAAAATTTTAACAAGCAGGTTATATGATTTAGAACTTGAAAAGCAACACGCAGAAATTTCAGCTGAAAGAAAAAGTCAAGTAGGACGTGGTAACCGTAATGAAAGAATAAGAACTTATAATTTTCCACAAGGTAGGGTTACAGACCACAGAGTTAATTTAACTCTCCATAGGTTAGACGCTGTAATGGAAGGTGATATAGACGAAATAATGGACACGTTAATTACAACAGAGCAAGCTGAAAAATTAAAAGCTGGCATAGAAGAATAAAATAAAATAAAATAAAATAATAAAAAAAATTATTTATAGTATTTTTTTTTATTTTTTACAGCAACAACAAAAACCTCCGCTACTCAAAAAAAATAGTATTAACATATATCCTAACCAGTCGAAAGATACTCCAAGCATAATACCAAATGCAATAGAAACGTGGACTATCCCTATTAATTGGCACTTACTAATTACAATTCTATTTTTTGCTTTCAAATTAAATCAACTCCATACTAAATTTATTTATAAATTAGTATATGATAAACTAAAGATAAAAGTTAATTAAAATTAAAGCCTGATATTTTATAATTTGATAATTTAATATTATTCTTATATTATCAAAACAAATATCAAGCTTTTTATTTATATTATATATTTATATTTTTTTTAGTTTGTTTCACATATTCCAAAGCTATTACCTTGCATTAGCATAAAGACTAGTAAAATCATTAAAAGACCACCGTCTCCAAAACCAGTACCGCCTTGCATGAACATCATTAATAATAAAATCATCATAATGTTATTTCCACCAAAGTTCATAAGAGTATCCTCCTAAAAAATTATATATATTAATTTATATGTTTAGAAATCAATATAATTCTAAAAAAATTAAATTTTTTATATTTTTTTATATAAACAAGCCTATTTTAATATAATAAAATATAAATTT
>JAWXUY010000010.1:11199-18271 GCA_044425885.1 bacterium
ATAAATTTGTAGTACAAGCAATTTTTTTGTATATTTTTATTTTTATAATTTTATTTTATATTTTAATAACACTTTTTCTAAAATAGCATATATTATATATTAATTTTAATTTTAGAGGAGCTGATTTATTGGATAATAATTTTAATAATAATTTTAATAATAATTTTAATAATGATTTAATAGAATTAATTATCGAGAGCCCTGAAAAGTCTGATTTAGAACTTATATCTCGTATAGCTAATATTAAGTATAATCTTCCTGTTATTGACTCTATAGTAATAGAGATTAGTAAATCTAACGTTGATAAACTCAAAAATATGAAAATTACTAAAAACTTTTATGATAACACAAGTATTAGTATGCAGATGAATACTGCTAGAAAAGATGTAAAAGCCGATAGCGCTCAAAAGTTAGGATACTCTGGTAAAAATATAGGCATAGCCTTTTTAGATACTGGTATCTCTAACTCCAACGATTTTACCAAGCCTATTAATAGAATTATAGCTTTTAAAGATTTTATTAATAATAAAAAATTTCCTTATGATGATAACGGACATGGTACTCACGTAGCAGGAATAGCTTGTGGGAGCGGTATAAACTCGAATGGCGTTTATAAAGGCATAGCCATAAATTCTAATATAATAGGCGTAAAAGTTTTAAACTCAGAAGGGCAAGGCAATGCTTCCGACGTTTTAGCTGGTATACAATGGGTACTAGACAATAAAAAAAAATATAATATAAAAATTATGAATTTATCTATCGGAACTAATAATACATCTACTAATGACCCTTTAGTCAAAGCAGTAGAGAAGGCTTGGGACTTGGGACTTATAGTAAATATAGCCGCTGGTAATAATGGACCTGATAAATCTAGTATTAGCTCTCCAGCTATTAGCAAAAAGATTATTACAGTTGGTTCTTCGGATGACGATAAAAAAACGAATGTCTTGGGTAATAATTTAGTAAATTTTTCTGGTAGAGGACCTACTTTAGAATGCGTTATAAAGCCTGACATAGTAGCACCAGGAGTAGATATAATTTCTTGTTCTAATAATATAAATAATTTTAATAATTTTAGCATATTAAATATATTAAGCGTATCGAGAAATAATTATATTGCACTGAGTGGAACTTCTATGTCAACGCCTATAGTATCTGGAGCTGTCGCACTGCTTTTAGAAAAATATCCTACTTTAGAACCAAATGACGTGAAACTAATGCTAAAAAAGAGTTGTAAGAATTTAAGTTTACCGAGAAATCAGCAGGGCTGGGGACTTTTAGATATATATAAATTACTATCAATGGAGGTATCTTATGGAAAATAAATTTAATTTTAGTAACAATAATTTAGACCCGTCTATACAAGCTGACGGCGTTTATGACTTAGACAATAGCTGTCTAAACTGTAATACTAATAATAGTTTAAGTAATAATCTAAAATATTATAATTATCACAATAAATCAATAAACTATAATCACTTTTTTTTATTAATCTTATTTATATTAATAATTAACTAAAAAAGGGCTTCTTTCCTATAGAAGCCCTTTTTTTATTTTATACTATTTTTATACTATTCTATTCTATTCTATGTTAGATAAATTATTAATATTTAAAAAACTAAGTTTATCCATGTAGCCTCTTTGGAATTTTATTTTTCCATTAATTATATTAAAAAATCCACAGCCTCTAAATCCTTTAGTATCTCTCCATTCCATTATTGCCCATTCTCCATCTTCAAATATATTTTCTGGAATACAGACCATTTCAAATTTATTAAATTCTTCTACAAATTTACAATAGATTGCCTGTTTACCCATAAGTGGATCAACAATTACTTGATGATTTACAGCATCTTCATAATATAACTCTGCAAGTGCTTTCGCATCTTTATTATTAAACATATCTATCCAATTTAATAAAATTTGTTTTGGTATTAATTTTTCAGAACGAATTAATCTTTTATATTTAACTCGATTACCTCCATCTCCATCTACTATCCCACAATTTACGAACCCCATTTTTTTATAAAAATTATTAGCACGTGGAGAAGTTACAAAGCACTCTAAAACAATTTCATCATAATTTTCTGATATTATATTAAAAGCATACGCAATAAGTTTTTGTGCAACACCTTTACCCCAATAAGAAGTATCTACTGAAAGCCCTTGTATTTCATTATCTTTTATAAAAATAAAACCAATAATCTCATCATCTAAAACAGCTACACTTGCATTATTATAAATACTACATAAATCATTATCACAAGAACCACTATTTATATATCCATCTGCTATCTCATCTCCTAGATGAGTACGCTCATAAATATCAACAGTTTTTCTACCTAGTGCTAAAACGCTAATTTTATCTAACTCATTTACTTTTCTTATTTTTAAATTCATATATTTATCTCCCTATTATTATTTATAAATAAATAAATAAATAAATTATATTCTACTAATTAATAATTAATAATTAATTTATTAATTAATTAAAGCTTTATTATATAATTTTATTAGTTTACTGGCACTACTGCCCCTTCGTACTCACTTACTATAAACTCCGATATCTCACTTGATATCAACACTTTATATAGCTCTGTTATCTGTTCTCTATTTTTATCTTCTTCTCGCACTACTAATACATTAGCATAAATAGAGTCTGACCCTTCCATTATTATTGCATCATCCATTGGATTTAATTTAGCTTCTAATGCATAATTTGTATTTATTACTGCTCCTGAAACATCGTCTAAAGTCCTAGGTAATGCCGCAGGATCCATCTCTACTATCTGAATATTTTTTGGATTTTCTGTTATATCATATATATTAGGCGTAGTTGCTGAAGGGTCTAAAGTAAATAAGCCGTTATCTGCTAATAACTTTAAGGCTCTTGGTCCATTTGTAGCATCATTCGGGATCGCTATTACATCTCCATTTGATAAATCTCCTAAACTACTAATAGAGTTTGAATATAAAGCAATCGGCTCAATATGTATTCCACCTACAGATACTAAATTCTCACCGCTATCTGAGTTATAGCTATCTAAATAAGCTGTATGCTGGAAGAAGTTAGCATCAAGCTCTCCGCTTGCTAAACTTGGATTTATAACAGCATAGTCTGCAAATTCAAATATTTCAAGAGTTATGCCAGATTCTTCAAGTATTGGCACTGCTTTTTTTAATATTTCAGCATGAGGTAGAGCTGTTGCTCCGACTGTTATTTTGTTTGGATCATCTTCGGCATCGTCTGAATCTCCAGAGCTACACCCAATTAGCATAGCTGAAATAGAAAGCGCCAAAATCGACAATTTTAAGATTTTTTTATTAAATAATTTTTTCATATATATATACTCCTTTTACACAATTATACATTTACACATTTACACATTTACACAACTTCTTTTATATTAATAATTATTTTTTTAACAATTTTTTATTCTAAAATTTTTTTATTTTTTATTTTTTATTATATTTCTTAGCTAAATAATTTCCTATAGTTTGCACTATTTGTACCAGTATCACCATCAAGATTATACTAACTATTAGCAAATCATTCCTAAATCTTTGATACCCATAGGCAATAGCAACGTTTCCTAGTCCGCCACCCCCTATTGTACCTGCCATAGCAGAATACCCTATTATACTTATAATAGTCGTTGTAATTGCTGAAATAATTCCTGAGATAGTCTCTGGTAAAAGCACTTTGAAAATTATCTCAAATTCACTAGCTCCCATCGAAATAGATGCCTCTATTACTCCATGTTCTATCTCCCCCAAAGCCATTTCTATCATTCTTGCCACAAACGGGATAGATGCCACTGTAAGAGGTACTATCGAGGCTGTTGAGCCTATTGTAGTTCCTACAATCAATTTAGACAAAGGGAATACTGCTATCATTAGTATAACAAATGGGATACTCCTACCGATATTTATAATTGTCCCTAAAACGCTATTAATCAAGTTATTTTCTAGTATATTACCTTTCTTGGTAACATATAAAATAATTCCTATTATTAAACCAAAAACAACAGAAAATATACTAGAAATCGAAACCATGTATAAAGTATCATATAAGGCTGGTATTATCATTCTTTCAAAGTCTAATAAAAGAGCATCACTAATCATAAGACAACACCATTACCAAATTATTTTGGCAATTTCCTTTCTTATTTTGTTTATTTTATTTTATTTTATAACAAACTTATAATTCCATAAATTTGTAGTGTAGAAATAACTAAATCATACATATCTTTTTCAACAACTATTCTAGCTCCCATTATGTCGTTCATATATTTATTAAATGGAAAGCTCTCACCATGTACTTTAAATTTATTTATCTTATATATTATACTTTCAGACGTTTTTACTCTATAAACGTAATTTGAATCTATTATATTTTATATCTTTCTTCAAATTTTGTTGTTCTTGAAAATTAAAGTATTCTTATGAAAACCTAAAATGAATATTATTAATCTCTGTTATTAAGTTTTTTATATTTTCTAAATTACTATATAATCTAATATCATTCACTACTATTTAACATAATTAATATATATTCTTATTTAAATAGCTTTTCCTTTCTTGTTTTATTTATATTTATGTTATTATAATAATTTTATTAACAGCTAGTTACTTCCTCTATTATTACATCGTGTTGCTTTAAGTACTCTATCGCATTTAAAACATTTTCAGAATTTCCAGTAAGTTTTAGTACCAGAGTACCTACAAGAGTGCTATCCATATCTTGTATATTACCTAGCAATATAGAAAGCTCTATATTAAATTTTTTTATTATATTTGACATATAAGGGTCTGTGGTGCTTTCTCCTGTAAATATAGCCTTAATAACTACTCCTCTACCGTCTAGAGCCTCAAGTGCTTTCTGATAAATCTTATTATCTAAGTTGATGTCTACTGCGCTAAAAAAGCTTTTAGCAACATCTGTTTGTGGGTTTATAAATATATCCGAAACTTTTCCAGCTTCTGCTATTTTTCCTTTATCTAGTATCGCAATCTTATTACAAATATTTTTTATAACGTCCATCTCATGCGTAATTATAATAATAGTCATGTTTAACTTTTTATTAATATCTTTTAGTAAATTTAAAATAGACTTTGTAGTTTCAGGGTCTAGCGCACTTGTTGCCTCGTCACACATAATTATACTTGGCTCATTCGCCAAAGCTCGTGCTATCCCTACTCTTTGCTTTTGTCCTCCCGATAACATAGATGGGTACATATTTTTTTTATCCGTAAGTCCTACAAGCTCAAGCAGTTCATCAACCCTTTTTTCTATAAAGTCTTTAGTTTTTTTATTTATTTGAAGTGGAAAGGCTATATTATCATACACTGTCGAATTCGATAATAAGTTAAAGTGTTGAAAAACCATTCCTATTTTTTTTCTAGCCGACCTAAGCTCTGTCTTAGAAAACCCAACTATATCTTTCCCGTCTATTTTTATAGAGCCAGAAGTAGGCTGTTCTAGTAGATTTATACATCTAACAAGTGAGCTTTTACCAGCCCCGCTAAGTCCTATTATACCAAAAATCTCCCCTTTTTTGATATGCAAATCTATCCCTTTAAGAGCCTCTACTATATTTCCGCTATTATCTTCTAATCCATAAGTCTTTACTAAATCTTGGATTAAAACCACAAGTTCACCACCTTTTTTATTTTATATAAATATATAGCATTATTAATCAAATTAATAACTAATATTATATATTTTTTATATATCTTTGTCAACATAATATTTGATAATTATACAAAAATTGGATATATATATTTTAATCTCAAATTTTTATACTAATATAAATACTTGCTTTTTTATATATTAAGTAATATAATAATATAAAATTTAACTAAGGTGGTGATAATTTTCAACTTAATTTCTACGTGCAACACACTTGGTAGTTCTTTTGGAATAAAACAATATGGTGAGTCTGTAAAATTTAGCCAGACCCAAAACATAAAGAACAAGAGTAAAAAACAAGATGAGTCTCAAGAAGATGAACAAAAGACAGAAGCTGAAAGAATACAAGATATTTTAAAGTTAAATGCTGAAGATAATCAAAAAGCCTCTAAAATAGGTTCTATTGACTCAAAACTAAAGTCTGGTAAAAAGCTAACAAAAGAAGATTTAGAATATTTAAAGTCAAATATGCCTGACCTTTACGAAGAAGCAAAAGTAGTTGAAAGAGAGCGTTCTTCATATGAGTATAAACTTGAAAACGCAAGCTCTAAGCAAGAGGTTCAAAAAATACAAGAAGAAAAAGCTGTTGAGTTCGGCACTAAAGTTAAGAATATTATGAATAATACTCTACTTAGTGACGATAAGAAGTACAAGCTAATGATGCAAGTTCATAGTAGTTTAGCAAGCGTAAGCGAAGTGCATAACGATTTTATTAATTCAAGAAGTTTTCAAGACCTTCCAGACGAAACAGATTTGCAAAAAGAAGAAATGATTCAAGAAGAAAAGTCACCAAAAGAAGATATAAATCAAGATATAAATCAAGATACAAATCAAGATATAAATCAAGATATAAATATAAATACGCCTCAAGAAAAACTTAATATGAGTAGTATACAGCAAGATATTAAAAGTGCTACCTCTATCTTATCAAAAAGACTAATATTAAAAGGCGATTAAATTAAATTAAATTAAATATAAAGGAGATTTTTAAATATGTCAAATAACTCAAATAACATCAAAACCAACATTACTCCAGAAACGTTTCTAGATTATAAATTCCTAAGCGATCCTAAAGTCTCTCCAAATGGAACGTATACTGCTTTTCTAGTAAATATCCCAAACGTTGAAAACAACAATTATCAAAGCTCTATTTATTTATATGATAACAACAGTGATTGCGAGCCTAAAAAACTTACAAGTGATGGTGATATCAGAAATTACCAATGGCTAGACGATTGCACTATTATGTTTGCTTCTTCTAAGCGTTGTAACGAGGTTAGTAAAAAATTACAGCAAGGAGAAGAAATAACGCAGTATTACACTATATGCATTAACGGTGGTGAGGCTCAAAAGTATTTAGCGTAGACTTACTTGCTAGTG
>JAWXUY010000011.1:0-18223 GCA_044425885.1 bacterium
CTTTTGATTTAGACTGTAATTATTTTTAATTATCACTTCATACATATTTATAGCTTTATTATGGTGTAATCTACTAGTATTCACAGTCTTACTTTTATCGTTAGTATAACATACATTATTTAAACAGTCAAGTATTAGTGAAACTTGAACAGTGGTTTAATTAATTTTAAAGTATAATTATAAATCAAGTAATATATCTAAATATAGGGTCTGTATTTACATCATCTATATATAGATAACCTTTTTCATCTATCGTAAAATTTTTGATTATTTCTTCTAGAGTATTTATTTTAATCGTTACATTTTCTGCACTACCGAAAACTACATCTATTTCACCTACATATATATGTATGTCATTTATATCTGATATATCTAACCTTATTACATTGTTTAATATATCTTTTTCATACATTATGCTTGTTATCTGCATAACTACAGAAAAGGCGTTTATATTTTCTACTTCTATTTCTTCTCCAAGATTAAACGTCTTAAAATAAATACCTTCTATGAGAGGTAGATCTAGCGATAAATCTTTGTCATATTCATCATTTATATCTATTATAACACCATCTATATCAATTGTTAATGCTTGCTTAACATAAGGGATATAACCAATAGGTATTCTCTCTTTCACATTAATAACTATTGAGCTTGGGAACTTTCTTTCGATAGATAAATCTTTTACATAATAATTAGTAGCTAACCTTTCTTTGAGGTCTTTTTTGCCAATAGATAAAATATGGGTTTCACTTTCTATGTTTAACTCTTTTATAATATCACCTTCACTTAATAGATTTAGACCATCTACTTCTATGCTGGTTATGTAATACTTAGGGGAAACAAGTATTGATAAAAATAGTAAAATAAACGTTATTGCCCCTAGATTAATATAAATAAATAGTTTTTTATTTTTTTTAGACTTTCTGGTAAAATTATTATTTTCTTGGACTTTTGAAAATTCTTCATGTCTTTTTTCTTGCATTAGATCACCTAGTATTTGTTATATATAATTTTGCTAAATATATTTTATATCTGCACCTATAGCTTGTAACTTTTGTTCTATTTTTTCGTAACCACGCATTACATAATTGGCATTACTAATAATAGAAGTACCACTTGCTATAAGCCCTGCTTGTATTAGACAAGCTCCACCTCTTAAATCATGAGCCACTAGATTTTTACTTCCTACTAGCCCTTTACTAATACCATTTATATAAAAAGTAGTGCCATCACGTTTTATCTGCGCACCCATTTTGTTAAGCTCATCTATATGCTTATGCCTGCCATTAAATATATTTTCTTTTATTATACTTTTTCCACTGGCTATAGAGAGGAGCGCTGTAAATTGCTGTTGTAGATCGGTTGGGAAAAGAGGATATACGCTTGTTTCTAATACCTCTACACTTTTAATAACTTTAGGGGCTTTAACACAAATAGAGCTTTGATTTATGTTTAATTCAGCACCCATAGAAATTAAAGTACTTGTAATATAAGCTAAATGCTTTGGAATAATGTTATTTAATTTTATAATATTATTTTTATTAGTATTGCTACAAGCAATACATAAGAAAGTACCTGCCTCTATACGGTCTGGCATAATATCATACTCTACAAAAGTATTTAAATCTAAATCTTTTATAGGAGTGATGGTAATGGTATCAGTATTTTCGCCATAAATTATAGCACCCATTTGACGTAAGAATAAAATCAAATCAGTTATTTCTGGTTCTTTTGCTGTATTTTTTATAATAACCTTTTCAGCACTACTATTATTAATAATACTAGCAAGTATTAGATTTTGGGTAGCCCCGACACTTGCAAAAGGAAGCGTAATGTGACTGGCTTTAAAACTTCGAGCATCTGCTAATATTTTTTTATCGCAACTGCCAATACTACTATCACCATCACAAATATCAATATTAATATTCAACTCTTTAAAAGCATTCAAATGGATATCTATCGGTCTATCACCTAGATTACAACCTCCGGGAAAATATATGCTAGCCTCTTTAAACCTAGCTAAAAGACTTCCTAAAAATACGATAGAGCAACGCATTTTAGAGGCTAAATCTTTATTTATACTTGTTTTGTAAACGCCTTTTGTATTTATATATAAAGAATTGCTGTCAAAATCTATATCAACCGAAGCACCAATACTTCTTAATATATCAATTGCTACAAAAGTGTCTATTATTAGAGGGACATTATTTAATATAGTAATTCCCGCATTTAATATACTAGATGCTAAAATCGGCAATACAGAGTTTTTAGCTCCACTTATACTAACTTCTCCACTTAGTTCATTTTGACCAGTAATAATATATTTATTTTTATTTTTATTTTTATTTTTATTTTTATTTTTATTCATATATAAACTAAAACCCCTTTTAATTTATAATATTAAAATAATAATATTATTAAAATAATATAAATTATAATATAAATTATATTATGCTAAAGGGGTTATACTTGTTACTAGTTATATTTATATTTTTATTTTTATAATTTTATAAGCACTGACATCTTTGCCATAATAGTTTTTTTGCCAAATTTTTCGAATTGAATTACAAGTTGATAATCTTTTTCTTCTGCTTTTTCATGTATTTCTACTATTTCACCTTGTCCAAATTTAAAATGTTTTATTTTATCCCCTGACTTAAACTCAAGAGTATACGGCTCATTTGGGTCTATATCTTGCTTAATATGGCTTGAAGATATAGTAGGCTTGTAATTTGGTTGAGGTCTATATATGCTTGCTTTTTTGCTCTCTACACTGTCGAATAACGCTTTAACTTTCTTTTCTTTTTTCTTTTTCATATATAATAATTCTGGCGATAACTCTTTTAAGAAAGACGACGGCGAATTATTTGTAAACCTTCCATTTTGTAGCCTTGTTTTTGTGCTTGATATATATAATCTTTCTTTGGCTCTTGTTATAGCTACATATAGTAAACGCCTTTCTTCTTCCATCGGCGTGAGATTTTCATCTTTTACTGAGATTGCTCTATAGCTTGGCAATATACCTTCTTCAAATCCTACAATAAAGACAATTGAAAACTCTAGACCTTTTGCACTATGCATCGTCATAAGAGTTACTACATTACTGCTATCTTCCATATTGTCGATATCTGCCACTAACGCAACTTCTTGTAAAAATCCTGTCAAACTATTTTTATTAATTTCTTCTTCTTGAGAGTTTTCGTATTCTACCGCTTTACTTATAAACTCTCCTAGATTTTCTCGTCTTATTCTTGAGTCCTCTGTAAGCTCTTTTTCTAGTTCTCCTCTATAGCCTGAATGCTCTAATACATAATCTATAAATTCAGAAATAGGGACTGTTTGATATAACTTATTAAAGCTTTCTATTAGATTATAAAACTGCGTAATACTTTTTGCTTTACGCCCTATCTCTGGTATATTTAAAGAATTTGATAAAGCCTCATAAAAAGAGATATTATTTTCTCTTGCATACTCTCCAACTTTCATTATAGTTGCATCACCTATACCACGCTTTGGTACATTAATTATTCTTCTTATCGCAACTTCATCATTTGGATTTTCTATAGCTTTTAAATAAGCCATTATGTCTTTTATTTCCCTTCTGCTATAAAAATTAATCCCACCATATATTCTATAAGGGATAGAGAGAGCTATGAGCTGTTCTTCGGCAACCCTTGATAAAGAATTGTTTCTGTATAATATAGCAAAATCCTTGTAATCATGACCTTTTTTCACTTTTTCTAGTATTTTATTTACTACATAATTTCCTTCTTCTCTGTCCGAGCTACACTTTTCATAAGTAATTAACTCTCCTTGTTCATTTTCAGTCCATAACTTTTTATTTTTTCTAGTTGGATTATTTACTATTACATTATTGGCTAAATCTAGTATATTTTTGGTAGACCTGTAATTTTGCTCAAGCTTTACTACTTTTGTATTTTCGAAATCCTTTTCAAAATTAAGTATGTTCGTTATGTCTGCTCCACGCCAGCCATAAATACTTTGGTCATCATCACCTACAACACATAAATTTTTATGTTCAGAAGATAATAGCTTTATAAGCTTGTATTGTGATACGCTAGTATCTTGGTACTCATCTACCATTACATATTTAAATCTATTACTATAAGACTTTAATACCTCTGGATATTCTAAAAATAATTGTACTGTTCTTGATATAAGGTCATCAAAATCTAGAGCATCATTTATTTTCAACTTGCTTTCATACTCCTTATAAACGTCTGATATTTGTTTTTTCATAAAATCTGCTTGAACCATTTCTTCATATTTTTTAGCATTTATGAGCTGGTCTTTTTGCTTGCTTATTTCATTTTTTATATACTTAGGAGTAAGCACTTCATCATTTATTTTAAATTCTTTTATAATATCTTTTATAATTTTTTCGGAATCATCTGCATCATAGATAGTAAAATTGCTACTATAGCCAAGATGATGTATATGCTTTCTTAATATTCTAACACAAGTAGAATGAAAAGTTGATACAAGAATTTTATTTCCTTCTGGAGTTAATTCTTTTATTCTCTGCTTCATCTCCTTTGCTGCTTTGTTTGTGAAAGTAAAAGCTAATATATTTAAAGGATTCACACCTTGCTCAATAATATAAGCCATTCTATGCGTTAAAACACGAGTTTTACCTGAACCTGCTCCTGCTATAATAAGCAAAGCTCCTTCTGTATGTAAAACGGCTTCTTTCTGCATAGGATTTAATTGATTAATTTTATCATTTATCATAATCTAGGGCAAAAGCCCTTTTCACCTCTCTCTTTTTTATTTTTAAATAAACAGTTAGTAAAATAAGTGGAAATCACGAAATTACTTTTATACCATTAAGTATTGGCATACTGTATACCTCTAGATGTTTTAACAATACACCTTATTTTTATATACTTATCATTTTTATTTACTTTTAATATATAATTTTCAAACTATACCTCTTAAACGTATTAAAAAATAACATTTGTATCTGCGTTGATTTTTATATTATTACTTGATAAAAAAAAGAAACATCGGTTTAAATTCTTGTTTTTGTTATTTTAATTTTAATTTTATTTTTATTTTTATTTTTATTTTCTTTTTTTACCTAACTGTTGATTGCACTAACTATTATTATATTATATCTAATATTTTAATTACTAAAAGCACCTTAAACTTATAAAGGGCTTGTATATGCCAGTTTAGGGCATTTGTTCATTATAACATACTATATAATTGTTGGCTAGTGTTTTTTTTGGGAGGCTTATAAATCCCACCTTAAAGGCGTGGGCTTTTAACCCTTATTGTGTAAATAATAAAATTTTTTGCATTTTTTATTATTTATATAGATTTTATCATACTTATATATAGTTGTCTATAGCTATATATATTTTTAATAACTAGTACTAAATATATTTTATTTTTATTTTTATTTTTTAGGTTTAGGTAGTAAAACATTTTTGTATTTTATTCTTGTACTGTAAGAATTATTTACTTTAATAAAAATACTTGCCAATATTATACCGCTAAATGAGCCAGAAAAATCCAGTATTACATCTGATACTGCTGAAACTCTATCGGGGGTAAAAAACTGGATATACTCGTCTATAACTGGTACAAGTAGACCTAAAAATAATGGCTTTTCTACTATTTCAAAAGTTTTGTAATACGTTTCATAAGTAGTCAACATAAGAAAAAATCCAAAACAGAAAAATTCTACAAAATGAGCTAACTTCCTGATAAAATTACCAGATATTGTTGCATCAAACCCTAATATATTAATAAAATTATTGACTAAATCTAAAATTTGATTACTCGTATTAGAAGATGTTTCACCACTTTGAAATGAATTATAAAAAATAAAACATACAATAAAAATAGTGATAAACAAATATAAGTTTCTTATAGAATTATTATTAAATTTATTTTTAGAATTCAATTTTTTTCCCCTTATTTTAATTTAATATTTTATTAATATTTATAATATTTAGCTATCGTACTCTACTAGGCATTGTAACGCTTTTAATATGCGAATATTTTCTATATTGTTGCCTGCTATATGTAATTTTTTAAGATTTGGTAGCCTACTTATAGGCATTACATCTACTATTTGATTTTTATTTAAATTTAATACTTCTAAACTAGATATAACTTTTAGAGGAGTTAAATCTGTTATAGAATTTATGCTTAAATTCAAATTGTGTAGCCTTGTTAGATATCTTAAAGGCTCTATTGAATCTATAAAATTATTTCTCATAGATAACACTCTTAGATTAATGAGGGCTTCTAAAGGATATATATCTATCGTTCTGGTTGAATCTAAATTTAAATACTGTAGCTTCTCTAGATTTTTCAGAGGATTTAAATCTTTTAGCTTAGAATTTTCCAGACTTAGTATTTCAAGATTAACTAAATTTTGTAAATAAGATATGTCTTCTACTTGATTATTTTTCAAATCTAATCTCGTTAAATTGCTTAGATAAGCTAGCCCACCGATATCACTTATAGAGTTACCAGAAGCATTTAATATTCTTAGATTTATCAGAGACCCTAACTCTATTATATTTTCTGTTGTTGTGTTTTCTATTTCTAGTTGCTCTAGACCGAATACATTTCCGAGCGCATCTATATTAGATAAAGGATTGTCATTTAAATTTAGATGACTAAGCCCTATTATTTCTTGTAGAGGAGTTACATCTGTTATGCTGTTGTTTTGGAGCTGTAACATCTCTAATTTTAATAAAGGCTTTATAGCTAATATGCTGTCTATTCTATTTTCTGCTAAATTTAAGTATCTAAGCGACTTCAAGCCGTTTAGCGCTGTTATACCTGTTATTTGATTACCTAATAAATTTATATCCTCAAGCACTAGAAAGTTTCTTAGAGCCTCTAAACTCATTATATTATTATTACGCATATCTAAGCTATTTATGTTAGTTGAGCTGGATAGTGGACTTATATCCGAGATATTACAATCTTGCATATAAATTTGCTCAAGAGTTGTTATTGCTCTAAGAGGCTCTAGATTGCTAATAGGATTAAAAGATAAATCGAGATATTCAAGATTTTTGAGCTGTGCTAGAGGAGTAATATCCGATATATTTGACTTTTGCAAATCCAAACGAGTAAGATTTTTCAATTTAGATAGCTCTGTTATACCTTCTAATGGGTTATTTGATAAGTATAACCTTTCCAAATTTATACATTGTTCTAGTCCCTCTAAATTATATATCTCTCTATCTGTTAATTGTAGCTTTCTAACTGACTCTAAATGATCCTTTGTTATAGGATCAAATTCGTATAAGCCAAGTTCCCTTCTTATTTCATCTTCTATTACTGAATTTATTTTTTTAACTGGTTGATTAAGCATTATGACTATTGTGATTAAAAACCCCACTATAGCTATTACTAGAAGCGTTTTAGATAAAAATCCACAAATTACAATCATTAATAGACCTAAAAAAACATTACCTGTATTCGACATAATATTCTCCCAAATAAAAATTAAGTGCAATATAAATAAAACATTAAAAATATTTTTTAACACGCTTATTTTTAACACTTATTTTTATTAATTATTCTTTTTTTATTATATTTTTTAAAATATACTTATTAATCATACTCACTACAAAAATAGATTATCATATAATTACAAATTAGTCAATAATTTTATTAGAATATCTCAACAATAGTATGGGTTAAGACAAATTAAAAAAGACCCGTTTAAAATTGAGAAGGGCTTGAGTTGTTATTTGATAATAACTAATATATATACTTTGGAAATTAGAGATGCCTTATGACAATATTAGAATATGTCAACCACAAAACTTATTTCAGGACAAAAATTTTAAGAGAAAAAAGGACCGCCTGCAATAGATAAGCAGACAGTCTTTAAAAAATAGAATAACATTGATTTTAAAAATTTTTTTGATTAAAAATTTTTGAATAAATATGATTAAAAATATATGATTAAAATAATAGATTAATAAACTACTTCTTTGCATTGCTTTTTCTTATGTAAGTTAAATATTATCATTTTTAAAAGCTTACTTGTTGCTGTACTAGACAGGTTAAGCTTTTTAGTAGCAGTCGCATCCTTTTGTTAAAATCATTTAACATTAATTTTAACTACGACTTCGGTCTTGCTAAATAATTAAAAATACTACCAAATAATATATCGACATAAAACTTATAAATCTTTAACTTTTTTTTTATAAAAATTTTATTTTGAAATAAAAAGTTTTCAGAAAAATCTATATTGTTTTAAATTGTTAACCTTTTCGATATATTTTGTATTATACACTAATTTAAAATAAATTGCAAGTGTTTTTTAAATTTTTTTTTTAAAACTTTTAATTTAATTTAACTTTATTTATTTTAATTTAACGTCTAAATGTATATCGGATAAAAAATATAAAACTTTAGTTTTTTTTAAATTTATTTTATATAATTTAATTTTTGATCCTAATATATGTATCGGATAAAAAATATAAAACTTTAGTTTTTTTTAAATTTATTTTATATAATTTAATTTTTGATCCTAGTATGTATATCGGATAAAAAATATAAAACTTTAGGACTTTTAAATTTTTTTTATTTTTAAAATTTTTTTGGTTAAAAGTATAGGAAAAAACTAAAGTTTTTTTTTATTTTAATATATATACCTAATATATACATCGGATAAGAAATATAAAACTTTAGTTTTTTTTAAAAATTTTTAAATTTTTTTATTTTACTCGTTTAGAGTAGCTACTATTTCGTTTGCTTCCTCTACAAATTGTACTATTTTGCCTTCACTTTCTAGTCTGCTAAGCGTCTGGTTGACTGCTTCTACTAAATCTTCATTACCTTTCTTAATAGCTACAGCACACCCATCTACTTCATAAGGCACTTCTATATTTGCTATCGCTAATTCTGGAAATTGTTTTAAATACCCTTCTGCCACTGGCATTTCCATCACTATTCCTGACACTTTTCCTGTTGTGAGCTCCATAACCATATTTGGTACTTTACCAAGTGAAACAAGTTTAGCACCTACTAGCTGTTCTTCTGCTATAGCCTCTTGTATAGAGCCTTTTTGGACTGCTACCGACTTATCTTGGAAACTATCTAGTGAAGTTAAATCGTTGGCATCTGAAGCATTTATTAATATCCCTTGTGCACCCTCATAGTATACTTCTGAAAAGTCTACCTCTTTTATTCTTTCTTCTGACGGACTCATTCCAGCTAAAACCATATCTGCTTTATTAGTATTTAAAGCTACTAATAGTGCATTAAAGTCAAGTTCTTCTATTAAAAGCTCTACCCCTAAATCAGACGCTATCTCTTTAGCGATTTCTATATCAAAGCCTACTACAGTTTCTTTACCATCTTCCATTATTTTAAACTCGTAAGGCGGATAATCTGGGGAAGTAGCCATAGTAATAGAACCTTTTTCTTTTATTTGTTCTAAAATACTTGCTTCCTGACCCTCTTGATCCGACGAGCTTCCACACCCAACCAAAGATATTACGAGAATACCACTTAAAATAACACGTAAAAATTTTTTCATATAAAATATTATCTCCTAACTAAATTATTTAATTAACTTACTATAATTTTTTTTATAAATTTTCACATAAATTTTTATAAAGATGAGTGAAAATTATTAAATCAACTTATTATAATATAGTAATAAAAATTTGTCAAATTAATAAATATTTAAAAAAGCAAAGATAATATTAATAATATCTCTGCTTATATTTTTGTATATATGTATAAATAAGTATTGCTTACGCTTGAAAACCTCTGTTGCTAGAGGGATTTATAAACTCTGTAGGAGTCATATTTTTGTTATAAGTGAGTCCTGAATAAATAACCTCTGCATTTTGGATAAGAGGGACATTGTCTTCTTCTAGCTCGTCTAACTGGGAAAAAGCACTTTTAATAGTTTTTAATAATTCGATAGCCTCATTGCTAAAGGTTAAATCTTCTTTGTATAGGAACTTTAAAATTCTTTGGTCAATCACATTGTATAGATTAAATAACTCGGTAGAAATAGGATACTTCATATCTAGACTTGCGATTAACTCATATAAGAAATTTCTAGCACACTGTATGTTTTTCATAAACTCTGCTTTGTTGTTGATATTGTTATTTTGGGTATTATCATCACTAGAAGAATTCAGAGTAAGCTCGGCTTCTTTTAGATAAGAGATAACGAGCTCAAAATTAATAACTACAAGCTGAGATTTTGTAGAGTGAATGATTCTTGTAGCGAAAGCTTGTTTGTCTATCATAATAGAAATTTCCTTTCGAGAATTTTTCAGTTAACTTTTGTGTTTTAATTTTTATTATAATTATAATTATGATATTTTATTTTATTTTATTTTATTTTATTTTATTGTAATAGAGTTAACACTTGATTAGGTCTTTGATTTGCTTGTGCTAACATAGATATGCCTGCTTGTACTAATACATTTTCCTTGGTATATATAGCCATTTCAGCTGCCATATCAGTATCAACAACAGAAGAAAGAGAGATTGTAGTGCTTTCTTTGGCAGTTATTAGAGTAGTTTGAGTTTGCTCGAGTCTATTTTGGGCAGTCCCAAGAGTGGCTCTATACTTAGATGCCTCTGTGACAGCATAATCACATCTTTTTATAGCCTCTGTACAGCCTTCCACCGTTAAAAGAGTCATACCTGAGCTTAAAATAGGTAAATCACCATCATCATTTATTGCAGAATCTGGGTCAAAAATTACATCAGCAGTGTCAGTATTTATATAATCACCATCATCATTTTGAACATATTGTCTGTCACTTACATCAATTGTATCTCCATTAGCTAATTGATATGTACCATCTAATAATAAAAGAGTTGAAGTACTTGCATCAAAAGGAGTCCCATCATTGCAATAATAAGGATCAGAACCATCTGGATTTTGAACTCCAACTGTTGAAACATCTATAACTACTTCGGCTTCGTTAGGGTCTATATATTGTCCCATTCCATTCATAGCATAACCAGAAGTTTCAAATATAACATCTCCATTTGCATTAGTATAAACATCTTCATAATTTACGAATAAATCAACAGAGTTTACTCTAGGCATATCAATAACAATTTCATTACCTTGATTAGTACCAACTTGGAAAGTAAAAGAACTATGGTCATCATTTAATAAAGTTTTTGAATTAAACTCTATTTTATCTACGATAGCGTCTATTTCATCTAATAACTGCTCTGCCTCTACTTGAATTAGAGAACGGTCATGGTCTGTGAGAGCATCTGTAGCCCCTTGAACTGCCAGCTCACGAATACGTTGAACTATATTTTGTATTTCAGCCATACCACCCTCTGCTGTACTAACAAGAGAGATAGCATCAGTAGTATTTCTTTCAGCTGACTCAAGACCTTGTATTTGACGGCGCATTTTATTAGCAATAGCCATTCCACAAGCGTCATCACCTACTTTATTTATATTAAGTCCACTTGATAACTTACTTGAAGAAGTTATTAAGTCATTATTTTTATGCCAAAGGGCATTGTTAGCCGTTAAAGCTTGAACATTTGTACTTATAATCATTTTTTAATACCACCTTTTCTAATTTTTATAAATTATAAATCCTATATTATATATTACTAAATTAAATTACTTATAAATTTACTTATAAATATATTATCGACTTTAAGCAATTAAAACTTTAATTAAATTTTATTAATATATATTAACAATTAATATTAACACCGTCAATACTTATTTCTTTTCCTACCAAGTCTATTACCTCATTGAAAAAAGCTCTTTCTTTAAGCTTAGTTCCAAGAGAAGTCGGTATAGCTATCATCTCAAAATTTGCCGATTGGTTATTCCTAACACCCTCTACAAAAGTACGTACTGCTGGGGGTAAAGAACCAGCCCAAACTGGGAAAATAATTATAATCTTTTTATTTTGGATAGGTGCTTTATAAACCGCTGGCAAAGACTTTTTAGCGCTAGCCATAGCACCGCCCCTTAAAAAATTCCTCTTACCGCTCCAATCTTTCCCGTCTGAAATCTTATTAATTTGACTATGCGATATGTTATATTTATTCGCTAAATCCTCCGCAATTTTTTTACTACGATTTGTTCTAGTATAATAATAAATTTGCATAAACTAAATGCACGCTCCCTTTACAAATATATAAATCATATATAAATCATATATATATCTTTTTATTTTTTATAATAATAACAAATTTTTTTGGATTTTTCAATCTAAAATTAAAATAAAATTAAAATAAAATTAAAATAAAATTATAAAACTCTGAAATAAATAAAATATTTTTAAAATTATTTGCTTATTTTGTGGTAAGTGTGTTATAATTTATAATACAAAAGTAATTTGGTGAATTTAATTTAAATTATTTTATTTTATTTTACTAAATATAAGGTTTGAATATAATATAGATATAGGGGGCAATTTTTTTATATGTTTGTCGATAGAGTAAAGATTAATATAAAGGCTGGTAATGGCGGTCATGGAGCAGTTTCTTTTTATAGAGCTAAGTATGTCACTAACGGCGGTCCAGATGGTGGTGATGGAGGTAAAGGTGGAAACGTGGTATTTGTGGCGGACGAAGGCTTAAATACACTAATGGACTTTAGATTTAAGAAAAAATTTAAAGCAGAAAATGGAGTAAACGGCTCTAAGAGAAATTGTAGCGGAGCAGACGGCGATGATATTATTATTAAAGTTCCAGTTGGGACTATTATAAAAGAAGCTGAGAGCGGTAAAGTGATGATGGACTTGGTGGAGGCTGATTCGGCTAAAATTTTGATAAGAGGAGGTAGAGGAGGTAAAGGTAACCAACATTTTGCCACTCCTACTAGGCAAGCTCCTCGCTACGCAGAAAATGGTAGGACTGCTAAAGAGTATGACGTTGTTCTTGAACTAAAATTAATAGCAGATGTAGGACTTGTAGGACTTCCAAACGTTGGTAAATCTACTTTATTATCAATGGTTACGAATGCCAATCCTAAAATAGCAAACTATCACTTCACTACTCTTTCTCCTAACTTAGGAGTAGTAAGGAGTCGATGGGGGACAGATTTTGTTATGGCTGATATACCTGGACTTATAGAGGGAGCGAGCGAAGGTATAGGACTTGGACATTCTTTTTTAAGACACGTTGAACGTACGAAAGTATTCATACACGTTGTAGACGCCTCTGGACTAGAGGGAGATGACCCTCTAGATAATATAGAAAAGATTAATAAAGAGCTTGAGAAATATAATAGTAACCTGTTAGATAGACCAGTTGTAATAGCATGTAATAAGATGGACTTACCAGAATCTCAAGAGAATTATTTAAAAATCAAAGAGCTTTATGAGAATAATAATAAAAATATAAAAGTTTTTCCTATATCGGCGGCTACTAACTCAGGTCTTGACGATTTACTCGGTGAGGTAGCAGATATACTCAAGAACTATCCAGAAGACATAATCTTTGAGGAAGAATTTGAGGCATATATAGAGACGCAAGTAATAGAAGAATCTTTCACTGTTACACACGTAGACCAAAAATACTATCTTATTGAGGGCATTGGCGTAGAGAAGATGATAGGCTATACTAGTATAGATACAGAGAAAGGTTTTGCATTTTTTCAGAAGTATCTTAGAGATAAAGGCATAATAAAAGAGCTAGAAGAACAAGGTATTCAAGAGGGCGATACAGTAAGGATATACGACCTTGAGTTTGACTATTATCAATAATAAATAAATAAATAAATAAATAAATAAATTAATAAATAATAAATAAATAAATTCAAAAATAAAAGGCGGATTTTAAAAATTATGAAAGAGAAATTAAATAGTAAAGAACGAGCATATTTAAAAGGCTTAGCTAGTAAACTAGATAGTATATTTCAGATAGGTAAGAGCGGACCTACTCCAGAGCTTATAGAGGCTTTGGACTTAGCGATAGATAAGCGAGAGCTTGTAAAATGCAACGTACTAGAGAACTGCGCTGAAGATATTAAGTTTGTTGCATCAGCTATAAGCGAGCGAACTGGCTCACAAGTGGTTCACATAATCGGTAGAAAGATAGTTTTATACCGACCAGCAAAAGAAAACCCTGTTATTAAACTTCCGAAAAATAAAAAATAAAAATTAATAATAAAAAAATAAATTAATAATTAATAAATTAAAGTAGGTGGTTTAAAATGATTATAAAAAATAAAAAAGATTTACTAGATAATTATAAAGAAGGTTTAAGCAAAGACGATTACGTGTTATTTTGGGACGAACGAGATAACAATACTGGATTTTTAAGCAATTGGCACTTGAGTAAATTTAAACTCAATGATTTTACTTATTTTTGTATGGCTCAGTATATGATGGAGAGAAAAGCTAACTTAGCTGGTAATCAAGACTTATGCGACTTAATAAAAAAAACTCTCTCTCAAAAAGGACTTGAGGAATTAGATAAAGACTTAATTAAATGCAGTAAGAATATCAAGGAGAGAAGTATGTATAGCATAATGGTTGAGGGTAATAAGGCTAAATTCAAACAAAATCACAACTTGAAAAAATTACTATTAGCTACAGATAATAAAATTTTAATAAGCACTAATCCTTATAATAAAATTTGGGGTATCGGCGTACACCAATCAAATACAGATATAACAAATCCTAAAAACTGGAAAGGCGATAATTTGACTGGCTTTGCTATAATGGAAGTACGAAAAAGTTTAGGCGGAAAGTAATTTAATAATATATTTATAATTCAGATAGTATTGCTTTATTTAAAATAAGCACTGTCAAGTACAACTAGCTACACATAAAATAAACACAACTCGTTTTGTAATTATTATAATTACTAAGTTGTGTTTATTTTTTTTATTTATTTAATGCTGTAGAGCTATTAGCTAACTGAGTTAAAAACTTCTCTTTAGTCGCCTTACCCCCTCTTATATGTCTTTCAGACTTATTTAATTCTAGCACTTTCTTTGCATCTAGTGCCAGCGAAGGGTTTATCTTATTTAATCGCTCTGTAACATCTTTGTGTACAGTCGACTTACTAATACCAAACGTCTTAGCCGCTTCCCTCACTGTAGCATTTTTCTTGATTATATAATTCGCTATCTCAACTGCTCTTTGTTCTATGTAAAGTTTCAAGACCTAGCACAACTCCTTAAATATTTTCCTTGATTTAATATATGAGAAGTTACTAGTATTTATTACCTTTTATTCCTTTTTTTTAAATAAATACATAAAATAAACGCAAAAAAAAAGACACCGTCGCAACGCCATCTCCTCAAAACCAAAATATATTTAGTTTTTTTTATAATATATTTATATTTTGGTTTATGATATATAAATAACTACTCTATATTACATAATAATAGCTCATCTCCGATATATTGCATCGTATATGTATAATTAAATTCAGAATCTGTTTTAGAAGTACCATCAGCATAAAAAATAGATATTACTTCTCTTACTTCAGCTTTAACAAAGCCATTATATTCGTCTGAAAAATAAACATATAATATTTCAAAACCTTCAAATCTTTCAGTTGTTCCCTTTTCATATAAACGAGATACTAAAGATTTTTGGGAATTATAAAGCGAGCTTCCATAACTCAAAGTAGGTTCTACGTGTGAAAAATCTCCAGTATTAATTGAAAAAACTAAGTTAGTAAAATAATTATATAATGAGTCGTGGGCATCATCATACAACGAAAAAGAATTTACTTTAGCATACGATGTATCTTGTGATATAGTAGTACTTGTAGTAGTGTTTGTAGTAGTGTTTGTAGTAGTATTTGTAGAAACCTCTTTCGTACTATTGCTAGAGCCATACGTATTAGCACTAAAACTTGGAATATATCTATTGTTATACTCATTTACTGGAATGATAAATTTAGCATTTACTCTTGGCGCTGTTTTTTGAATTCCTAATATTGTTGTCATTTGTTCAATTCCAGCATAAGTCCCATATATTGCTACTTCGTCACCTTTTAGAACTCTATTATCACTATCTGAAACATAATAAGATCCTACGATAGTTTGATTACTATCATAATTTGACTCTATAATAACATTACAATAAACTTTAGATGCAACAGCATTTGTAATAGAGCCTATTATACTATCATCGTATAATACTTGACTAACTTTTCCAACAAAAACTACATCTTCATCTATAATATCATAAGTATTACGCAATAAATCCTCATAATTAAATACGCTAAGCGTATCTAAATTATATACTAACCAATCACTTTCTCTTAATTTTGTTCTTTCATCCATAAAATCACTCGTTTCTTTATCCGAAGCTTTCTTAATAGTAGCATTTGATAAATTTCCAAGACCATTTTCAATATTAAAAATACCCTCTACTCGAACAATTTCTGATCCATATAAATCATCTTCATAATTAACAATATCTAAAAAAAATACTGATTCAACATCAACGTTAAATAAAAGTGAATTTTGCAAATCGCTATAAGAATGATGATTAAACATACCTATAGCATAAACTTCTTTTCCATGTAATTCTGAATTATTCCTAGTTTCATAAGTTATTTGGGGAATTATAATTGTAGACTCTGTCTTTACTTCTTGCATAGTGGAGGTAGATGAAACTGATTCTTTTACTACTTCTGTTGCTTCATTTGTATTATTTGTATTATTTATATTATTACTATCTTTAAACTCTGAGTATATCCCAAATAAAAGACAAATTATAATAATATTTGCTATAAACTTACCCATAAAAATACCTCCCTTAGTTATTTAAATACTTAAAACGTTTTTTATACGCTAAATAACTTCTTAAAAATTTAAAATTTTAAACATAAGTTGTTTTGGCTTATATTATCTATGCCCATTTAAGATTTTGACTTATTATATCATACTAAATAGTTAATCTAAACCTCTAATAATTAAAGTCACGAGGTTCTTGCTTCATAGAATTTTGCGTGTTGGAAACCCACGTCTTATTAATTCTCCACAAGCTATCCCCGCAGTTCTTACGATTCTTTCATACATAATATTCACTTGGTTTTTGTGATATTATTATTATATATAACTTTTTTATATAAGTCAATATAGTTTAAAACCGAGCCACTTACTCACGACTAAAGTTACGAGTGTGTATGGCTCATTTAATCAAGGATTTTAAATTTTTATAATTATTAAAAATATTAAAATGCCCATAAAAAAAGCTACCTACTAGCATATTAATATAAGATAAATAAATACATACTAGTAGATAGCTTTTAAATATAACAATAAAATTTTATAGATTTTTGTAAATAAAAAATATTTAAGATTAAGATGAAAATAATTTAATGCTTTAACGCTTTAATAACTTTATGAGAAAAATAATTTAATAATTTAGCCTAATAGCTGTGTAATACTTTGAGGCGCTTGATTTGCTTGAGCTAACATAGAAGTCGCCGCTTGCTGTAGAACATTTGCACTTGTCAAATTCATCATTTCTTCTGCCATATCGGCATCTTCTATACGTGAGTTAGCCGCTTGAAGATTTTCGCTTGATATATCTAAACCATTTTTTGTATACTCAAGTCTGTTTTGGACTGCCCCTAGAGCTGCTCTTTGTGAAGTTACATTTGAGAGAGCAAAATCAATAGTGTTAAGCGTTTGAGAATAATCAAATCCCGCCGAGCTAATAAGCGAGGCATCAGACGTGTAAGTTCCACTTCCTGTTAAATAACTGGCTGGTCCTACTATTTCGCCTGTAGTTTGATCTATATCATCTAGTCCAGCATTGCTCATACAATCATAAAGACCAGCTGCATCACTAAATTTATTGTTATCTCCCATACTTCCAGCAGTCACCGAAGAATCATAAGTGAAAACAGTTCCATTTACGAGAACATTCTCTCCATCTTTCATTTTAGATGGATCTACTACTATAA
The DNA here is from genome assembly GCA_044425885.1 of bacterium. Classification (GTDB taxonomy): domain Bacteria; phylum Bacillota; class Clostridia; order Lachnospirales; family CAG-274; genus Tyzzerella. The sequence continues at coordinate 17,902 of JAWXUY010000011.1, forward strand.
TTCCTGCATGTTGATTGTCTTTTCCTGCTCCATTTACAGTATCTGGTTCTGTCGAGCCATCATCTATAGTACTAGTATCAACTCCACTAAGGTCAGTATTACTGGAATCTTTTAGCTCTGGCACAAAATCATCACCTATGCTTGTGCTGTTTATTACACATAAACCAGACTTCATAGTTATTTTTAGTTCAGACCCACTAGCCTCAACATTAAACATTTCATTACCATATTCGTCTCTACCAAGAGAGGCTGCTATTCTAGAAGCTATATCAGTGGCAGAGCCGTCCGAGCCAGTTAGTTCTATATAAGTAGTTACTGTTTG
>JAWXUY010000222.1:0-3247 GCA_044425885.1 bacterium
AAAAATAAAATTAACATTAAATTATATATATTATTTTTATAAATAACAGCTATAACTTGACATATTAATTTTATTTTTTAATTTAGATTATTTTAGTAGTCCTCATCATCTTCACCATCTTCACCATTAATATGATGATCATGATGCGCTTCACCATCATCTTCTTTAGGCTGTTTTAGACCTTCTATTACTATATTATTTTTTTGGGCATAATCCCATAGAGCAGCTTGCAACGCTTCTTCTGCCAGACAAGAACAATGTACTTTTATAGGAGGTAAACCGTCTAAAGCCTCTGTCACAGACTTATTTGTTATTTTAAGAGCCTCTTGTATCGACTTGTTTATAATTAATTCCGTCGCCATGCTACTAGTAGCTACCGCCGCTCCGCAACCAAAAGTCTTAAACTTGGCATCTTTAACTATGTCATCTTCTATTTTAAGATAGACTTTCATTATATCTCCACATTTGACATTTCCAACAGTCCCTACTCCGCTAGCATCTTCTATTTCCCCTACATTACGTGGATTCATAAAATGCTCCATTACTTTTTCACTGTATTCCATAATAACTATAATCCTTTCGTATATTAATTATTTATTTTTTATATAATCCTCATATAAAGGCGACATATCTCTCATTCTCTGCACTATTGCTGGTAGCTTTTCTAATAAATAGTCTACATCTTCTTGAGTATTAAATAACCCTAAAGATACCCTTAGAGAACCATGCGCCTTTTCGTGTGGTAGACCTATTTCTAATAAAACATGCGATGGATCTAGAGAGCCTGAAGTACAAGCGCTCCCGCTAGACGCACAAATATTTAACATATCAAGCATTAGTAATACCGACTCACCCTCTATAAACTCAAAAGAAATATTGCAATTACCAGCAATTCTCTTTTCATGGTGACCATTAAGCCTACTATGCGGGATAGTTTTTAAAATACCATCTACTAGATTATTTCTTAATTTAGTAAGCCTCTCTACTTCTTGTGGTAACTCTTTTTGAGCAAGCTCTATCGCAGTTCCCATTCCAATAATAGAAATTATATCCTCTGTACCAGCTCTCCTATTTCTTTCTTGCGCCCCACCATGAATAAGCGGAGTAATTTTAAGACCCCTTCTTATATATAGAGCCCCTATTCCCTTAGGACCATTAAACTTGTGAGCCGACATAGATAATAAATCTATATTTAAATCTTTAACATCTATATCAATATGACCTACAGCTTGAACAGCGTCTGTATGAAATAATATTTTGTTTTCTTTTGCTATTTGACCTATTTCTCTTATCGGATTAATGCTCCCTATTTCGTTATTAGCGAACATGATAGAAATTAATATAGTACTAGGCTTTATAGCGCTTTTAAGTTCTTCTAAATCTATAATCCCAAACTCGTCTACACTCAAGTAAGTAACCTCATAGCCGATAGTCTCTAAATACTGACATGGGTGTAAAACTGCGTGATGCTCAACGCTTGTAGTTATAATATGTTTACCCTTACTCTTATAACTTTCAGCAATACCTTTTATCGCCCAGTTATCGGACTCTGAACCACTTCCTGTAAAATAAATTTCATTTTTTTGAGCATTTATGGCGCTCGCTACTTTTTCTCTATTTTGCTCTATAATAATTTTATTTTCTCTAGCTATTTTATATATACTAGAAGGATTTCCATAGGCTTGTTCTAAGTAATCTATCATAACTTTAGCAACTTCTGGTCTTACTTTGGTAGTTGCGGCATTATCTAGATAAATTTCTTTATTCATAAATATATCCTCCAAATTATTTTATTGTTTAATTTTAATTTATTCAAACTCTTGAATTAAGTCTTTTAGACTTATCGAGTTAACTGCATCTTCAAACTTGTTGCTTATTATCTTCCAAGCGTCTATCATATTGCACTTACTACAATTAGCAGTGCCACATTTTTTCTTAGGAGGTTGATTTTCTAGGCAATCTACTATAGCTATATTACCCTCTAGCACTTTAAGTAAATCACCTACTGATATATCTTCGGGTTGTTTATTTAAAACATAGCCTCCTTGAGCTCCTCTAACACTATTAACAATACCAGCTTTTTTTAAACTAGCCATTAACTGCTCTAAATAATTCTCTGGTATACCTTGTCTTTCAGCAATACTTTTAAGGGATACGCATTTATTATCTGTATTATAGGAATTCTGAGCTAAATCGACCATCGCTTTAATTCCATATCTACCCCGTGTTGATATTTTCATGAAAGTAACCTCCATTATTTTATTATATATACATACTTATAGACATTTAATAAATTTTAATAAATTTTTAAAGAATTATAATAATATATTTTTTTTATTCTACTATTTGTTGTATTAGTTCCAAAATAATACCATCTATATCTTTAAAATACACAGCTTTACTTTTACCAAAGCCATCACCTGTGAAATCGAAATACTGAGGCTCTGAAAGAAACTCAATACCTTTATTTTTTAACTTTGAATATACCTCATCTATGTCATCTACATTAAAGCATACTTCGGAGATAGATAACTTACTCAAAGAAGATTTATTTTTTGTTGTGTTTGCAAATTCCAGTAGCTCTATAGGAGGAGAATTTAAATCTTCACTTCCATTTAAATAGGCTACTTTACAAATACAATTTTTGATTTGAAATAACTCATCTGTAGATTTTCCTTGCATAGTTGTGCGCCCGACTAATTTCAAACCTAAAACACCTGTATAAAATTGGATAGACTTTTAATATTAGTAACTGTAATGCCTACATAAGCAACTCTACCTAACATAATATGACCTTTCTAAAAAAATAATATTCAAATAATATTTTGTATTTCAAGAGTTAAATTAACATTTTATTTTACTAATGTCAAGTATTTTAGTAAAATTTATAAAAATTCTAGTAAAATAGTTGAGATTAAAAAAAAGGTGTTAAGTTCAGGAGAAAATTTCAAGAGAAAATTTCAAAATAAAATTCTAAAATAAAATAAAATATAATATAATAATATTATAATAAATAAAGTATAGGACGTGAATAAAACTTGAGTAAAAATTTAAATGACATACCAAATGAGTTTTTAGAAAATTTTAATAATTCGAATAATTCAAATGATTCAAACGATAAATTTAGTAATTTTAGTAATAAAGGTAATATTAAAGACTTCGACGTATACATATCTTCTAATAGCTCTAAAACATCTAGTTCATATAATAATGTAAATAGTAGTAAAATAAATAATAATAAAGACTT
>JAWXUY010000223.1:0-3241 GCA_044425885.1 bacterium
ATCACGCCTTTCTTTAATATAATATAATATAATAAAAATAAAAATAAAAATAATATAATAATTATATTAATATTAATTATTATTATTTTTTAGTATATATTTTAAAAGATTTAACAAACTAAATAATATTAAATATTATATTATAATAATATGATATAAAAGTTAAATATGTTAAATATGTTAAATATGTTAAATATTTTGTATTATGTTATAAACTCATGAAAGGTCTTTGTATGAAAAATAACAAAAAAATCAAAACAAAAGAAGAAATACTAAACGAAACTTTAAAGTATGAGATAGCGTCAGAGCTTGGACTAATAGATAAAATTAATAACGGTGGATGGAAAAATCTTACTTCTAAAGAGAGCGGTCAAATAGGTGGACTGATGACAAAAAGAAAGTTAGAGATAAAAAAAAATAAAAGATAATAAAATAATAAAATAATAAAATAATAAAATAAAAAAGTATAGATGTAAAAATCTATACTTTTAATTTTTGTTAAGCTTATATGTTAATGTCATTAAGCTATCTGTAAGATGAACGTTCTCAACTATGACATTTTCATCTACTTTTAATTCTATATTAGAAAAATTCCAAATATGATTAATTCCAAGCGATGTTATGTTATTACATAAAATAGTCGCACTACTCCTAGGAACTGTTATAATAGCTATATCTACTTTATTTGTTTTTAAAAACTTAGGAAGTGTAGTTATATCCATTACTTTAAGTCCGTTTATTTTTGTATTTATTACCTTAGGAGAAATGTCAAATATACCAGTAAAACAATAACCTCTTTTTTCAAAGTTTGTATAATTTAAAAGTGCCTGACCTAAGTTACCTGCCCCTAATACGATTAAATTATAAGCCTTATTTAAACCCAAAATTTGCTGAATTTCCTGTAATAATAATTCTACATTGTAGCCATAACCTTGTTGACCAAAGCAACCAAAGTTATTTAAATCTTGTCTAATTTGTGAAGCTGTAACATCCATTTTTTTACTTAAATCATTAGATGATATTCTAGTAACTCCATTATCTAAAAGTTCACCTAAAAATCTATAATATCTAGGAAGTCGCTTAATAACAGCAGAGGATATTTTTTTATCTAATGAATTTATAGAGCTAAGATTATTTAAGTTATTCATATTTTGTCAAGTCCTTTTTGTTATATTATATATTATTTGCCAAATTTTATTATATTATAATTATGTTTATTTAATTTTAATTTTATTATACTCTTACTAAATATGTTTGTCAAGTTTTTATCAATGTTTTAATTTTAAAATTATTTTTAAATTTTTGAAAAATTATTCTTGTATTTTAAATAAATAGGTGCTATACTAGAAAAATATGCAAAACACATTAGCTTGGTTTAGTATTGAATGCAGTTTTAAAAAAAAATATATATATAAAGTTTTGCTTGACTTTATTATGAATTAGTTGTAACATCAAATATAAATACTTTTTTAAATAAACTGTAATTAAAAAAAATCTGTATGTATAACGGTGTAAAATTAGCTGTTATTTATAAATATGAAAGGAAAAATTAATGACAAATTTTAATTTTGAAGATTTAAACTTATCACAAGAACTTGTAAAGGCAGTAAAAGATATGGGGTTTGAAGAAGCCACGCCAATCCAGTATAAAGCGATTACTAAAATAAAAGAAGGTTCAGATGTTATTGGGCAATCTCAAACTGGTAGTGGAAAAACAGCGGCATTTGGATTACCTTGTATTGACTCTATAGATGTTAATAATAGAAAATTACAAGCAGTTATTTTATCACCTACTAGAGAGCTTGCTATACAAATATGTGAGGAATTTAGAAAATTCTTAAAGTATAAAGATGATATAAAAGTTTTACCAGTTTATGGAGGACAACCTATTGATAGACAAATTACAGCACTTAAAAAAGGTGTTCAAATAGTAGTAGGTACTCCAGGACGTGTTATGGACCATATGAATAGAAGGACTATTCGAATGGAAAACGTAAATATGGTTATACTAGATGAAGCGGACGAAATGCTTGATATGGGCTTTAGAGAAGATATAGAAACTATTTTAGAAAAAACGCCAGAAACAAGACAAACTGTATTGTTTTCAGCTACTATGGCAAAAGAAATTTTAGATTTATCTTCTAAATTTTTAACAAATCCACAGACTATAAAAATAGATAGAAAAGAATTAACAGTTCCAAGTATAGAGCAAGTATACTACGAAATAAAAGAAAGAACAAAAGTAGAGGCTACTTCAAGACTAGTAGATATGTACTCGCCAGAGCTTACTATTATATTCTGTAATACTAAAAAAAGAGTAGACGAGCTAGTAGAACATCTACAAGGCAGAGGGTATTTTGCAGAAGGACTTCACGGCGATTTAAAGCAAATGCAAAGAGATATAGTAATGAAAAAATTTAGAAATCGTACTATAGAGATACTAGTAGCTACTGATGTTGCAGCACGTGGGATAGATGTAGACGACGTAGATTTAGTTATTAATTATGATTTACCGCAAGACGAAGAATACTATGTTCATAGAATAGGTAGAACAGGTAGAGCAGGACGCTCAGGTAAAGCAGTATCATTTATAGTTGGCAGAGAGATATATAAGCTAAGAGATATTATGAGATATACGAAGTCTAAGATTGCGCTTGGAAAATTGCCATCACTTACAGATATAGAAGAAGCAAAAACTAATAACTTTATAGAGAAAGTAAAATCTGTAATAGAAGAAAATAGACTATCTAAATATGTAAATATAGTAGAGAATATGATAAACGAAGATATATCACCTGTTGAGATTTCAGCGGCACTACTAAAAATGAGTTTATATGACGAGAATAGCGAAGATATTAATTTTGAAGATGAGTTTAAATCTGGAGGAAATGATAACTTTGTAAGAATGTTCTTAAACGTAGGAAGTAAGAAAAATATAAGACCAAAAGATATAGTAGGAGCTATAGCGGGGGAATGTGGTATTCCAGGTAAAGCGATAGGAGATATAGATATTTACGAAGAATATTCTTTTTTTGAGATACCAAATAAATATGCTAAAGACGTAATTTATGGTATGAAGGGTAAGAGAATTAAGAAAGTTAACGTAAAATTAGAGCGTGCAAAAAAAAGATAAGATTAAGATATAATAAATAATAATAAAATAAAAATTTATGAAATAATGAATAAGTATTAGCATAGGTTTTTATTTATATAAATATTAAATTAAATTAAATATATAAGG
>JAWXUY010000224.1:0-3217 GCA_044425885.1 bacterium
ACAATTGTAAAGAATTAATAAAATTAATTTGAATAATAAAACTATAAAATATAAAATATAAAATATATACTATAGACTATCCATTATGCTTTGCATATCATAACTACCTGCTTGTTTATTATACAAGAACTTGCTAGCTAATACCGCCCCAGTAGCGAAAACCTCTTTTGAGTGGGCAAAATGCGTAAACTCTAATATCTCATCTTTGCCAGCATATATTACAGAATGCTCACCTACTATATTACCACCTCTTATAGCAGATATCCCTATTTCATCTTGCGTTCTTGACTCTCTTACTTGACTTCTATCATATACATAATTAAATTTATTATCCATAGAGTCATTAATAGCGTCTGCTAATAATAACGCAGTCCCGCTTGGAGCATCTATCTTTTGATTGTGATGTTTTTCTATTATCTCTATGTCAAAACCATTTTCGTTAAGAGTTTTCGTTGCTTTTTTTAATAAACTCGCCATTAAGTTTATACCTAAGCTCATATTAGCTGACTTAAATATAGCTATCTTTTCCGAAGCATCTTTTATTTTTTGGTTTATTTCATCAGTGATACCAGTTGTGCATATAACCGCAGGTATATTTTTATTAATGCTATATTCCACTACTCTATCTACTGCCGAAGCTGTAGAGAAATCTATTATAACATCGGCACTTATATTACAATCAGTTATATCACAGAAAGTAGGGAATTTTGCATTGTTAGCCATTATATCTACCCCTGCTACTATCTCGCATTTATCGTCTTTCTCGACTAAGTCGCAAATTACTTTCCCCATTTTTCCATTGTATCCGTGCATTATTATTTTTATCTTTGACATCTTATCTCTTATCTCCTATCTCCTATTATATATATATATTATTAAATTAAATTATAATCTTTTAAGCTTGTTTTTAATATCTCTAAATTACAATCTTCTATATTTATTAAAGGCTCTCTAAATACGCAATCGCCATAGCCCATTAATCCTATAGCAGTCTTAACTGGCACTGGATTTACCTCTATAAACATAGCTGAAATTAAATCTCGCATCTTAAACTGTAGCTCTCTACTTTCTTTTATTTTGCCTTCTAAAAATAGCTCAGTTATATTATGTGTGTCTCTCGGCACTACATTAGCTACGACTGATATAACCCCTTTACCTCCAAGCGCCATAATAGGCACTATCTGGTCATCATTGCCTGAATAAACGTAAAAATCTTCGTCACACATACTACATACATTTGCTATTTGCGATATATTACCACTTGCTTCTTTTATACCTACTATATTTTTTATCTTGCTTAGCTCTAAAACCGTATTTGGCTCTATATTAACAGCAGTCCTAGGAGGCACGTTATATAATATAATTGGCAATTCTACGCTCTCTGCTATTCTACTATAATAGTTTATTAAGCCCTTTTGCGTTGCTTTATTATAATAAGGGGTTACTACTAGTAAGCCATCAACTCCTAATTTCTCACACTCTTGAGATACTTCTATAGCTTCTCTAGTATTATTTTTTCCAGAGCCTGCTATAACTGGTATTCTCTTATTTACTTTTTCTACGCAAAATCTTACTACTTCTAAATGCTCTTTTTTTGAAAGCGTACTCGCCTCGCCAGTTGTCCCACAAACTATAATCGCATCTGTCTTATTCTCTATCTGAAATTCAATAAGTTTCTCAAATGCATCATAATCTATGCTACTATCTTTTTTAAAAGGCGTTACTATCGCTACTCCTGAACCTATAAATTTACTCATACTATAATTTATCTCCTCTCTATTATTATTTATTTATTTATAATATTATTATTTATTATATATTCTGCTATTTGTACTGCGTTAGAGGCTGCACCTTTTCTTATATTATCCGCTACCACAAACATATTTATTCCGTTATCTAGGCTCTCGTCACGGCGTATTCTTCCAACGTAAACCTCATCTGTCCCCACTGACTTAGTAGCAAGAGGATATTCTTTATTTTTAAAATCATTTTGAATTATTAGTCCTTGCATATTCTCAAGCTCTTTTACTAATTCTTCTAACTCAAAACCGTTATGAAATTCTACGTTTATACTTTCGCTATGACCATTTGCCACTGGTACTCTTACTGTCGTGGCAGTAACTTTTAAGCTATCATCATGTAATATTTTTCTAGTTTCTTTTATCATTTTTTCTTCTTCTTTAGTGTAGCCATTATCAAGGAATTCATCTATTTGAGGGATACAATTATTAACGATTGGATATAAAAACGTTGTAGGGTCTTCACCTTTAAGACCATTTTCTAAGTCCATAAGTCCTCCTCTACCAGCTCCAGATACTGCTTGATAAGTAGAGTAAACTACTCTTTTAAGTTTATATTTATCATGTAGAGGCTTTAAAGCTACAACAGCTTGAATAGTAGAGCAGTTGGGGTTGGCTATTATCCCATTGTGATTTTTTATATCTTCTGGATTTACCTCAGGCACTACAAGTGGTACATCTTTATCCATTCTAAAATAAGAGCTATTATCTATAACTATACATCCTTTACTACTCGCTATAGGTGCAAACTTAGCACTTGTGCTTCCTCCAGCAGAAAATAATGCAATATCAATACCTCTATCAAAAGAATTTTCCGTAAGTTCTTCTATTGTATACTCCTTACCTTTGAAATTAATTTTATTACCAGCGCTTCTCTTAGACGCAAATACATAAAAATTCTCTACGTTTTCCATTAGTAAATTCTTTTCTTCCAGAACCTCTAAAAATGTGCGTCCTACTACTCCAGATGCCCCAACAATTGCTAAGTTTATTTTTTTCATAAATTTGATAATCTCCTTATATTTTTAAAATTTTTATTTATTTTTTATACTTAAAACATATTCATAATTAATTATATATACTTAATCGACAAAATGCAAGTATTTTATTATAGGCGTTATATAATAAAATATAATAATATATTATATTCAACTAGACGTTATTTAGCTACTCATCTACCCTATTATTATTATTATATTCTATTATATTTATAATCTGATATATTTTGGTATTAACTGGATAATGTTGTATATAAGTAAAGAAATCATCTTGCGTAATAGAGATTATGGTAGTAGGAGTAGAGGGAGTAGGAGTAGTAATATAGAAAATAATGTAATAATCACTAGAGAAGTAGACGTATAAATCTTTAAGCTGGAGCTTTGAGTTAATCATTAAATGCTTGACTTTAAGGATTTTAT
>JAWXUY010000225.1:0-3197 GCA_044425885.1 bacterium
CAAGTTGATATATAATAGCTTTCAGAGACTTTTGTGTCACCGATTATAATAGCAGTATTTGTGTTTGAGCTTCTTGTAGGAAGGTTATTTTCTATGCGTAGATGCATAGTAGCTTTGCTATCACAAAAATGACAAACGCTTTTAATTTCTTGTATGCTGTCTGCATAATATAATAAAGCACTAGAGCCTTCAAATAGTTGCCCCGAGATATAGCTATTTTTGAGACCATAGCATATAATAGGCACATCTAGAAAATCTACTATATGGACTAATTGTTCTATTTGGAGCTTAGATAAGAATTGAGCTTCGTCTATTAGAATACAATTAAGATTTTGGTTTAGATTTTTTATGTAGCTTTCAATATAAGAAAATATATCAAAGCTTTCGTCTATGCATAGAGCAGGATGCCTATCTAATAAAGCTCTGCTTTTTATGAAACCCTTTTCAGTACGAGTATCTAAAGAAGGTCTTAGACAAATAATTTTTTTTCCTTGCTGTTCGTATTTGTGGGCAGTCATGAGTAAATCAGCCGACTTAGAAGCGTCCATCGTGCCATGTTTAAAGTATAGTTTTGCCATGTTAAAAAATTCTCCTGTTAGTGATATTAGTTAAGTAGTTTTCAATAATTTTTTATAATATAACCAAAATGCGGTTGTTACGATAAACCAAGTTATTGGATAACATAGTAAAATAGTTATTAAAGTTTTGTTTATAGGGACAACAACAAGAAGCCAAATAATTCTTATAACACAAGTTCCGAATAGAGTTATAATCATAGGCACAACTGTTTTGCCTCTAGCTCTTATAGCAGCGGGGAATACCCCGCCCCCTAAAGGATATAATATATAAAGAGGAGCTAATATATAAAATATATCGCCTACTAATTTTAATACTACGTCATCTTGAACCAAGAAATTAGCTAAAAAATAATTATTATAAAATAAAATAATAGATATAAAAGCCGTTGATATTAGAGATAAGAGGCTTATTATAGTAACGCCTTGTTCACCACGCTTATACTGCTGACACCCTTCGTTTTGGGCAACAAAAGTAGAAGTTGTAACGCCAAAAGCTTCTGCGGTATTCCAGACTAATAAATCTAGTTTTCCACATACTGCCCAAGCTGTTATAGCATCGACACCTAGACTATTTATGTTAGTTTGTATAAGAGTATTTGCGATAGGATAAATAGTATATTGTATGCCCGTAGGGAGACCTAGTTTAATTATTTTTTTTGAGTTGTTAATATATTTTGTATAATTGTTTTTTAGATTATTAAGACTAAAATTATTAAAGTTTATTTTGCAGGGTAGATTAGTATTTTTTAGTGACTTTAGTATGAGTAAGGCGCTTATTAATTGGGATAGAGTAGTAGCTAGAGATGCGCCAGCTACTCCTAAATTTAGTATAGCTATAAATATCACATCGAGAATAATATTTAATAGATTTGCTATAAATAAAAAATATAATGGCACTTTTGAGTTTCCAACTGCTCTAAATATGCCTGTAGCTATATTATATATCATGCTAAATCCAAGCCCAGAAAAATATATAATAGTGTACCATAAAGCACCTTGTATAATATTTTCTGGCACTTGTACTAGCTGTATTGCAAAAGGAGCTAACACTATACCCAAAACAGACACGAATATACCTCCAACAAAAGAGAATATAACGGCTGTATGGCTCATATCTGAAACTTGCTCCAAATCTTTTCCGCCATAAAAATTAGATATAATAATAGTAGCACCAGTAGATAACCCAGTAAAAAAATTAACTGGTAATTTTATTACTGGGAAAACTGATTCTATAGAGGCTAGAGCCTCTTTACCTGCAAATCTACCTATTATAATACCGTCTATAGTAGTATATAATTGCTGGAACACTATTCCTATTAGAACAGGAATAGTAAATACTATAATGCTATATAATATATTCCCGCTTGTTAAATCTTTATTATTGTTTTGCATTAAAACTTATTTCCTTAAATTATTATCTTTATTAAATTATTACTATTAAATTATTACTATTAAATTATTACTCGCTTTTCGTAAGAGAAAATATAAATTCACTACCGTTAGGAGGTTCGCTTTTTAATTCCAGTGTCTCACCCATTGAGATAGCAAACTCTTTTACTATAGATAATCCAAGCCCACTACCTTTCTTATCTTTCCCTCTTGAAAAATCTGATTTATAAAATCTATCAAATATCCTTTTCTGTTCTTCAAGCGATATCCCCATTCCTTCGTCTTTTACGCTCACGAACAACTTATTTGATTTATTATTTAATTCCGTCGATATATATATCTTTGTGTTATTCTCTGTAAATTTTATTGCGTTATCTACTAAATTATATATCATTCTCTCTACTTTTTGACTATCTGCGTAGACCATACTATTTTCTTCTGCAAAAATTAAATTTATTTCTAAGTCTTTCTCTAACGCTCTTGTCTCAAAGCTTATTACTATTCTTCTTATAAGGCTATTTAACTCAAAATTTGAATTATTATCTCTTTTATCTAATGCTTCTAGTTTATTCATATCTAATATATTATTAGCTAGTATAGTTAATCGCTCTGTTTCTTCTAGTACTATATTTAAATATTTTTCTTTTTTATTTTCTGGTATAGTGCCGTCTATTATTGCTTCTAAAAACCCCTTCATAGATGTTAAGGGCGAGCGTATATCATGAGATATGTTAGATATAAATTCACGTCTTCTGGTTTCTTGTTCATCAAGGTTTTCTGCCATATTGTTTAATATATCAGCCAGCTCACCTATTTCATCATCAGCTTCTATATAAATTCTTTTTTTGAAATCACCGTCTGACATTACTTTCGCTATTCTATTAATCTCCAACAATGGCAGTGATATTCTTTTTGTAAAAAAATATACAAGTATAAACGCTATTATAATCGCAAACATAGTAAATACAAGTATAATCCTGTAGGAATAATCTAGAGTTTGTATTAGCTCGGTAGAGGGTACACTTAAATAAATTGTCCCTAGAAACTCTTGGTTTATCATAATAGGGTGAGCTATGCATATAACAGGTTCATTAAAAATATTTTCCATAGTGCCTTCTATTTGATAGTATAAATGCTCGTTATCAAGATAGAATTCGATATTATTTAATATGTCCATAGGCTGGTTAATAGCAGAAGTACGAAAATCATTCAAGATTATTTTTATAATAT
>JAWXUY010000226.1:0-3182 GCA_044425885.1 bacterium
AAGCTCCACCAATCTTTTATAAGTATCTTCAAACTCATAACCTAAAAACTCTGCTGAATGAGAGTCTGAGCCAGTGGTAAGTATATCACAGCCACACTTTTTGTATAGCTCTAATATCTTGTAGTTAGGTAAAGGCTGTTGGAATAACCTATAACCAGATGTATTTACCTCTATACCTTTTTTTCTTTCTCTTAAAACTTCAAATAGATTTATAAACTCTTTTTCAAATAAGTCTAAATCAATAGTTATTTTATTTCTCATAAACATATATCTTAGAGGGTAAGTTAGATGCCCTAGAGTGTCGAAGTCGTAATAAGTAGCATAAAGTAGTAAATCTTTTAGATACTCTCTGTAAAGCTCATAGCAATCTACCTGTGAGAAATTAAAAGCCCCATAGTTTATCTCATCTCTATTAGTATGAACTGAACCAATTATAAAATCTGGACTATACAACTTAGCATACTCGTTGTACTCTTGTAAGTTTAAGTAAGGTTGCCCAATCTCTAAGCCCTGCTTTATAACAAGCTTGTCTTTATATTTTTGCTTATATTCCTCTATTTCTAAAAATAAATTGTGTAAGTCTATCTCGGCATTATATGCTCGATTTTTACAAAACTCTAGGTGGTCAGTTATAGCTATCTCGTTTAACCCAAGTGATATCGCCTTTTTGCAAATATTATCTACAGGCTCTATGCTATCTTCCGAAAAACTAGAATGAATATGATAATCCGCTCTATACATAAAATCAACTCCTTTTATAATTTATAATTTATAATTTATAATTATCTTAAATTAATCTTTTTTACTCACTACCCCGTAAGTTATTAAAAATAAAATCGTAACAAAGTAAATAGAATTAAAATCAAACGCTTTTACCGCCACAAGCCCTATAGCCACTCCACCACAAAAAATTATTATTAACAGCAAATATAATAAAAAGTTTTTAAACTCTTGCTTATCTTTATATAATAAAAACCTTGAAAAAGTTTCAGCTAAAGCTCTAATATTTCCAGTGAACATTATAGGGGCATAAACATAAGAGTCAGTTTTTTTAAATATAGATAATATGCTACCGCACATAAAACATACAGAGGAAATAATAGCTAAATTGCTTCTACCGAGTTGAGTATTTGGATTAGTGAAATAATCGTTTTGCCCAAATAAACCAAGCCCAACTAATATAGTCAATATAACATTAATCAAAATAACACTTTTTACAAGCTTTCTACTATCTTGACCATCTTTCACGACAAATCTTATTAAAAACTGCGTAATAAATATGGCAAGAGAGAAAGATAATATCGGAGCAAGTCTGTAGATAGCGTCCATATAATCACCTTCTACCAAATGAATTGCAAAGAATATTAAATTACCAGTTTGAGTATTGGCGAAAATTTGGTCAAAAAGTACATAAGTGTAGGAATCTAAAAAACCAGATATAAAGCATACGAGTAAGGCACATATAAGCTTTTCTTCAACAGGTTTAGGGGTAAATATTTTTTGCGTATCAGCTACAAAATTATTATCATCACTATCCAAGCAATCATCTTGAGTAGCCTCTTTAAAATCATTATTTTCTTCATTATTTTCTTTATTATTTTCTTCTAAATTATTATTTATTTCTTCTTTTAAAATAATTATCAACCCCTTACTTATTTAAATCTTGATTTTCTTTGTCTGTTATAACGCTCTCTATAAAAGACGTTATATCATTTAATATATTGTAATTAAAGTCATTTATTAACTCACTACGTTCTTCATTAAGCTTTTTATACGCTAAGCTTGTCTTATCCAACCCAGCTTGTTTATCTATAATTTCTTTAATTTTTTCTACGCTTTTAGAATTTATAGTTAACCTGTGCCCAGCATTAACATAAGTAATAAACTTAAAACGGTCATCATTTTTGAAAGCCTTGTGATACTTTAAGAAATGGTCTTCAAACCCAACTGAATTGTCATCAGTGCTGTGAATAAGGAGGACTTTAGCATCGGTTTTTTTCAAGCCTCTTATACCAGTTATTCTTGTATTTTTGCCAAAGATAAGAGTTTGGTACACCTCTATATAAGGTAATAATAAAACAGTTAACTTGTTAAAATCTCTTTTAAGCCTAGACTTCAAAATAACATTATTTTTTTCAAAACCAGCTAAATTTATAATGCCGTCAATTTTGACTTTAAGCTTATAATTATTAACAGCGGTTACCGCAAAACCACCCCAAGAATGACCGAGTAAGAACTTAGGTAAATCTTTTGCCTGCTCAATAGTAGAGATATAATCGAGAGTGTACTTTAAATCAATAGGCGATTGAAGAAGCCCCTTTATTTTTTTACCCTCACTTGAATTAACACCAGTGTTGTCATAGGCGAAAACAAGATAATTATTTTCTACAAGATGATTTAACTCAGCGATGTAGTTTTCGTGATTTACGCCCATACCATGAGCAAAAACGACTAAAGCTTTAGGCTTATTTTCGGCTTGCTTAGAACTAAAATAGAAATAACCTTTTAATAACTGCCCTTTATTGGAAGGAAAATTAACACGCTTTCGTTTAAGATTTGGGTTAATTTTCTGCATATGTTCAAAATAATTGTTGTCATAAGAAATTCTTTTTCCGAAAGCATTATGATAAAGATAGATAGTACAAATAAAAGGTAAAGTAATAAAAAAAGTCACCAATGCTAATATTTTAGCAGTATGCTTGTTTTTATATATGTTTGCTATATTGTGTTTAGATTGGTCTAATTGGTTTAAATTGTGTTTGATAAAAACCCCTCCTTTATTAGAATTTTATAATATAAACTATTATAACATATATAATAAGATGTTACAAATAAAAAATAAATAAATATAATTGACGAATATTTAAAAAGTGTGTTAAACTTAAGATTAGTAAGATTAGTAATATATTATTATATTTTAAGAAAGGAGGGTTTTTAGATGAGTATAACTAGACAACTGCTGTTGTTATTTTTTGTTAGCTTTATTAGTGAAGTAATTTCAGGATTTTTGCCATTTATTTTTCCATCTAGCTTGATGTCAATGCTGTTGGTTTTTGGGTTTTTATGCTTTAAACTTGTTAAATTAGAGGATATAGAACCAGTTGGGGTATTTTTGCAGAAGAATATATCAATATTTTTTTTACCACCAGCGGTGAGCTTGATGGAGGAATGGGACTTTATAA
>JAWXUY010000227.1:0-3181 GCA_044425885.1 bacterium
TCTATATACTTAATATTGGAGATTTTAGTTACACCTTCTTCACATAGTCCAACATAAGACCAAAAACACTTTTAACTTTAAGCCCTCTTATGCCAAAAATCTCCACTATTCTTCTACTCTTTTTATATCGACACCTAGACTTCTTAGCTTATACTCTATTTTTTCATACCCTCTGTCTATATACTTAATATTGGAGATTTTAGTTACACCTTCTGCACATAGTCCAGCTAATATCATGGCAGCTCCAGCTCTTAAATCCGTTGCAAATACTTCTCCACCTTTGAGAATTTCTACACCTTCTATCCTTGCTACTCTCCCATCTATTTCTATATTTGCGCCTAAATTTTTAAGTTGCTCTACATATTGAAAACGATTTTCCCATACATTTTCTGTTAAAAGACTGTTTCCTTTGGAAGTTGCTAATAAAGTTGTCATTTGTGGATGTAAATCTGTTGGAAATCCTGGATATACCATCGTCTTAACATTTGTTGCTATAAGCTCTTGGTTTGCCTCCACTCTTATATAATCTCCACCTTCTTCTATATCACAACCCATTTCTATTAGCTTCGCCGATAATGACTCCATATGCTTTGGTATTATATTTCTTACATAGACATCTCCTCCTGTTATAGCAGAAGCTATCATATATGTACCAGCCTCTATTTGGTCTGGTATTATAGCATATTCTCCACCATGTAACTTTTCAACTCCTTTGATAGTAATTACATCTGTTCCTGCTCCTGTGATTTTTGCTCCGAGCATGTTTAAAAAATTTGCAGTATCTACCACATGTGGTTCTTTTGCGGCATTATCTATCACTGTAGTACCTTTTGCTAAAACTGCTGCTAACATAATGTTAATTGTGGCCCCTACGCTTACCATATCGAGATAAATTGTTGCTCCTTTAAGATTAGTTCCGTCAAGTTTTACTATTCCATTTTCAACTATTACTTCTACTCCAAGCGCCTTAAAACCTCTTATATGTTGGTCTATCGGTCTTGTTCCAAAATTACAACCTCCGGGAAGTGCTACTTCTACTTTTTTAAATCTGCCTATTAAAGCTCCCATCAAATAATAAGACGCTCTTATTTTTTTTACATCATCATCTATAGCAATCGCACTTGTAATATTAGTGGAATCAATCTTTAAAGTGTTATCATTTAGTAAATCACATTTAATTCCCAGATGCGCTAAACTTTTCCTAAAACACGCCACGTCTTCTATACAAGGCAAATTTTCTATTATAGATACGCCTTCTGCTATGATGGCTGCTGGTATTATAGCTACAACTGCGTTTTTAGCCCCACTAATAAAAACCTCACCTTTTAACCTAGTTTTCCCCGTAACAACAAGTTTCTCCATTATTCCACATACATTGTTGCCAAAATTTTATAAAAATTATAAAATATTATAAAATTCTTGTTAATCGTGTTTCAATTTGGCATAACACCTTCAAGAGATAAAATCATATAAAAGTATTTTGATATTTTTCATATTTTTGATATCAGTTTAAGTTGTTTTAGTTTTGCACACTTTTAAGTTTTTATAATATTTTTTATTTTGACAAACTCCTTTCCCATTTTATTTAATTTTAATTTTAATTTTATTTTATTTTATTGCCTCTTGGCAATTTGTTTATAAATTTCACTTAACTATTATTCATCTCAATAAACTAAACTACGAGTATTTTTAGAGTGAATCATAAAATATCATTTAATTATAACATCTTTTTAATAAATATAAAAGCTTTTTTTTAAATTTTAAAAAAATTATAAATTTAAAAAAAATTTGACTTGGAAAAGCACAAATATGTGCACATATAAATATATTAAACTATACTTATTTTATTTATTTAGTCTTATAAGGAGATGGTTAATCATGATAATTTACGTAGTGAAACAAGGTGACACTCTTGATAAAATTGCCAGTGAATATAGTATAAAACTAGATTTTTTAATAGCTCAAAATATGCTTAAAGAGCCTAATAACTTGGTAATAGGTCAAACTATTGTTATACCTGATAATAATTCTAATAATAGATTAAAAGCGATTTGTACTAATGGCTACCTCTACCCAAATATAGACCTTGATATTCTCGATAAAACTTTAAAATATTTAACTTTTGCTACTATCTTTACTTATGGCTTCGACCAGAATGCAGATCTCATAATACCTCAAGACGAAGATGCCCTTGACGTTATTTTAGAATCAGATACTAAACCTATCTTATTAATCTCTACTCTTGGCTCTGACGGTCAATTTAGTAATGAATTAGCGAATATATTATTAAATAATTTAGACTTGCAATATAAATTAATCTATAATTTAATTACTATCATGCAGAATAAAAATTACTTTGGTCTTGATATAGACTTTGAGTACGTTCTTCCTGAAGACAGAGATAATTTTATAAATTTTATTGCTCTTGCTACTGAAATATTTAATAAATATGGTTACCCTGTTATGACTTCTCTTGCCCCTAAAGTATCTAGCGACCAAAAAGGCTTACTTTATGAAGCCCATGATTATAACCCTATCGGCGATAATTCTGACGCTGTCTTACTTATGACTTACGAATGGGGGTATACTTATGGACCTCCTATGGCTGTTTCACCTCTAAACTCTGTCAAAAAAGTTTTAGACTACGCTATAACAGAGATACCTCCTGAAAAAATCTTCATGGGTATTCCTAACTATGGCTACGACTGGACTCTACCTTATATAAAAGGCGAGACAAAAGCCCAAAGCATCGGCAACGTCCAAGCTGTTGAGATTGCCTTACAAAATAACGCTACTATTAAATATGATGATACTGCCCAAAGCCCTTACTTCAGCTATTATTCAGACGATAAAGAACATATAGTTTGGTTTGAAGATGCTAGAAGTATTAAAGCTAAGCTACTCACCGCCTATGATTATAACTTTACTGGAGTAAGCTTTTGGAATATAATGCGTTACTTTCCTCAAAATTGGCTTGTTTTAGAGAGTTTATTTGATATATATAAAATAAAATAAAAAAATAGCTATATATTATTATATAATATATAGCTATTAAACTATTAAAAGCAGGGCTAGTAGGATTCGAACCTACGCATGCAAGGATCAAAACCTTGTGCCTTACCGCTTGGCGATAACCCTTTATGAAAGCACGAAACGAGATTCGAACTCGCGACCCTCGCCT
>JAWXUY010000228.1:0-3164 GCA_044425885.1 bacterium
GATGTTCCAAAACGTCCTTTTTCTTCTGCGTTTTCATCGTCAGATGCATAATTTATCATCATCATATTTCCAGCATCATACTTATCTCTATCTTTCATATTCATAAAATCTGCTATCTTAACAATAGATTCATCAAATATCTCATCAGCATCTAAAGTCATAAACCATCTTCCGCTACACGCTTCAACCCCTACATTACGAGCTTTAGCAAAATCGTTACACCATTCAAAATGAATTACTTTATCTGCATACTCATTTATAATCTCTATCGTTCTATCTATCGAGCCCGTGTCTGTGATAATAAGCTCACAATTAATACGTTCTCTAAGTGGTTTTAAAGCTTCTAAACAGCGTTCAATATATTTTTCTTCATTTTTGACTATCATACAAATAGATAGGTCATAGTTAAATTTATGGGTACTTTTAGCCATTCTCACATATCTCCTTAATATTTTGTATTTTTAATCTAACATTTTTAATCTAACATTAATTATAATATAATTTTAATATATAGTCAAATATAATAATTTTAATATTTTTTTTTATAGTTTTGTGATATAATAATATAAATTATAAAATTATAAAATTATAAATATAGAATAGGACTTTTATAAATTATGTGTGAGATAACTGGAATAACTGGAATAACTAGTAGAGTTAAAAAATTAATAAGTACCCTTAATAGAGCAAGTAAAACGTATTATCAAGAAAACTATGAAATTATGTCGGACTTTGAATATGACAAACTATATGACGAGTTATTAGAGCTTGAAAATAAGTATAATATCAAGTTTTCTAATAGCCCTACGTTAGATGTTGGCTACGAAGTAGTTGATGACCTTAAGAAAATTAAGCATGGGTTTAGAATGCTCTCGCTCGACAAAACTAAAAGTATCGAAAAACTAGAAGATTTTTTAGAAGACCGCAATGCTATTTTATCTCATAAAATGGACGGCTTAACTATCGTTTTAAAATATGATAATAACAAGCTTATCAATGCTATAACTAGGGGTAATGGTGAAATAGGGGAGGATATAACTCATAACGTAAAAGTATTTAAAAATATACCGCTTGAGATTCCTTATGACAAAGAGCTTATTATAAGAGGTGAGGCGCTCATATCTTTTGAGGAGTTTGAGCTTATAAACCAAAATTTAGAACCCGAAAATAAATACAAGAACCCAAGGAATTTGTGTAGTGGGAGCGTAAGACAACTAAATAGCGAAGTAACTAAGGGGCGTAACGTTGATTTCTTGGCATTTTCTTTAATAAACAATGATAACTCAAAATTTATTAATAAGTCTGAACAGCTTGATTTTTTAAAAAGTATAGGTTTTCAAATAGTAGATTATTATAAAGTCAATAAGTCTAATATTAAAGAATGCGTTAAGAATTTAGAGAAAAATATTAATAACAATATTTTTGCTACAGACGGCTTAGTTCTCACGTTTGATGATATTGCATTTAGTCAATCTTTAGGGCATACTTCTAAATTCCCAAAAGACTCTATCGCTTTTAAATGGGCTGATAGTCTAGCTGAAACTATTTTATTAGATGTCGAATGGAATACTTCTAGGACTGGGCTTATTAATCCTGTAGCTATTTTTGAGCCTGTTGAGCTTGAGGGTACTACTGTAAATAGAGCTAGTCTTCATAACGTAAGTATCATAAAAAATTTAAAACTCGGTATAGGCGATACTATAAGCGTTTATAAGGCGAATATGATTATACCACAAGTAGCCGAAAACATCACAAAAAGTGACTCTCTCTCTATCCCTGAAACGTGTAATATATGTAACGAAAAATCTGAAATAATCTCTATTAGAGATGGTCTAGCTTTAAAATGCACAAATAATTCTTGTAGTGCTAAAGTTATAAACCAAATAATACACTATGTATCTAGAGATGCAACTAATATAGAGTCGTTTTCAAAAGCCACTATAGAAAAATTTATTAAAAACAATTTTATTAAATCGTATAGTGATATATATTATATAAATAATTTCAAGCAAGAAATAATAAATATGACTGGATTTGGTGAGAAATCTTATAATAATTTAATTAACTCGATAGAAAAATCTAAAAGCCTTTATTTATATAATTTTGTATATGCTCTAGGTATAGATAACGTCGGTCTCACTAATGCAAAGCTGTTATCTAAAAACTTTAATAATAATTTAATCGACATAATAAAAGCCTCTAAAGAAGATTTATTACTTATAGATGGTTTTGGTGATGTGATAGCTAATTCTATTAAAACCTATTTTTCTAATCAAGAAAATTTAAACACCATAAATAAAATATTTCCTCTATTAGACATAATAAACGAGTCGAGCTCCGATGGTGACCTGATATTAAAAGATTTAAATTTTGTAATAACTGGAAAACTAGAACAATTCAAAAACAGAAAAGAGTTACAGTCAAAAATAGAGGAATTAGGTGGGAAGATTACGCCGAGTGTATCCCAAAAAACAAATTATTTAATTAATAATGACAAGCTCTCTAGCTCTAGCAAAAACAAAACTGCTCTAAAATTAGACGTTAAAATTATTAACGAAAAAGACTTTATAAAAAAATTTTTATAAACTTAAATTAAATTAAATTAAATTAAATTAAATATAAAATATAAAAAAAGCTTAATCAAGAAATAACTATTTCTAAAATTAAGCTTTTTATATTTTATAAAATTTTATAAAAACGTTTGATTTAAAGCGTTATAAACCCAAGATTGTAAATCTATAGTTTGAGCTTCTGAATCATATATAGAAGCATCTTGTTGAGGTGGAGGAGGTGGCGGACCATCATGCCCCATTGTTGCTCCATATTCTACCATTTCATCTTTAAGAGCTTGTAATTCTTCTGTTGTCATATCTGCTATATTACTAACATCAAAGCCTTGAGCTGTAAGCTGGTCAGACATCTCTGTTATATGCTCACGAAACTCGTCATCAGTCATCGAGTCAAAATCTGGTGGCTCTGGTCTTGAAGCCATATCTCTAGCTTCTGCGCTTATTTCAAAGCTGTCACTTCCCCAGCTACTAATAGTCGAAGCTAAAGAAGATGTTGAACTAACGCTTGATGAACTATACATACTAGTGCTATATACACTACTTAATGATGATGTGTAAATACTACTTAAATCTATACTCATAATAAATTCCTCC
>JAWXUY010000229.1:0-3160 GCA_044425885.1 bacterium
TAACTTGCCCAGTGATAGCATCTATTTCAAGCTCGTAGATAGAGTTGTTATAAGAGATTTTAACATCGTATTCGTCACGGTCGTCTTTATCATCATCATCTATATCAAGGTAAATATAAATTACTTCGCCACCGCCAACTTTATCAAGTGCAATTTGCTTAGCTTGTTCTTTAGAAATGTAGCTGTTGTTAGTAGAAGTAGAAGTAGGAGTAGGAGAGTTAATATCAATAGAGTTTGTAGTTCCGTCCCAATTTACTTCTAAGCCGAGTGCTTCTGAGATATCTCTAACGCCTAAGTAAGTAGTTCCATTGCTGATAAAAGCGTTATTTGCTTTACCAGTATCAACCCCATTGATAGAAATTTTATCTACCATGTATTTAGCTTCAATCATTTGTACCAAGTCGTCAGCAAAAATCGAAGTAGTTCCAACGATAGTGGCTCCTATAACAACACCTGTAATTAATTTTTTCATAAAAATCATCTCCTTTTTAATTTTGAGTTAGTATTATTTGTTAAGCACATACTAACAAATAAATTTTAGCTTGGCAATAGCTTTTTAAAATTTAAGAATCTTAACAGATAGTTTAAGAATCTTAATAAATACTTTACGACTAAGTATTAATACAAATAATAAAATAAAAATAAAAATAAAAATAAAAAAATTAAGTAACAAAATTAAAATTAGTTAATAATATAGATTAGGAGATAAAATACGTTAATATAAAATAAAATAAAAATAAAATAAAAAAATTTATAATATATTAAGGAGGAATTTTATATGAGTTCATTTGAAGTTGGTACAGAATGTGGTGGGACTGTTTCTATGCATGATAAAGTAAAAGAGGAGTGTATTATAGCTCTAAAGGTTTACGATTTCTGTAGACAGCTTTGGTGTAATAAAATACAACTTAATTTAATTATTAACTTGCTTTTAGAATAATAATATAATATAATATAATATAATAAATAAAAAAACTAGAAAGGTATTTAAGAAACTTGTCGGGATTTAAAAGTAAATTAAGTTTAAAATTCAATTTAAGAGAGAGCGTGGTTAAACTGATGACTTTTTGCTTTCAACTCTACAAGAAAGTAAAAGAAAATGAATTATTATTAGTCTCTTATGCCCTCACTTACAAGCTTCTATTATCTATATTTCCGTTTATTATTTTTATTATGACTATAATAGGTTTTCTTGACCTAGATATATCTATTTTTCTAGAAATACTTAACGATAATTTACCAATAGAAGTTAGCGTTATTATCCAAGACTTCTTATATTTCTTAACTTCTAATAGGGACTTGAGTCTCTTGTCATTTAGCTTTATTGTAAGTATATATAGCGCCTCCACTGGATTTACAGCCATTATTACAGCTTTGAACAAAGTATATTTTATTAAAGATAATAGAAAGTTTTTAAAAAGGCAGATAAGTAGTATCTTGTTGGTATTTGTATTTGCAATTATGATAATATTGTTTATGGTCTTTATGGTATTTGGTGAGTACCTGAAAGATATTTTAATATATATAGTAAATCTAGTAAGTATACCAGAGCTAAATATATATATAAATATAGATTATGTAGCCATAACTGAATTCCTAAATGACATTTTTAATAATATTTTAAATAGTGTCTTAACTAAAGTAATTTTATTTATATATTTATTATTTACTATAGTGGTAACCTATAAAATAGGAGTGGTAAAAAAGTTAAAAGTAATAAATATATTACCTGGAGCGATTATCACGATAGTATTATGGACGTTCGCATCTAAGTTATTTAATATATATATAGCAAATTTTTCTAGATTTTCGGTTATATATGGGAGTATAGGGAGCATATTTATATTGCTCATCTGGCTTAATATTATAGCATTTGTGTTGCTATTGGGGGCGCAAATAAATGCTCAAATAGAATTAAATAAAACAAAGATATTAAAATAAATGTAGTAAAAATATAATAAAAATATAATAAAAATATTATAGAATATAATAGAATATAATGTAAATATTGTAGATAAGTAGAAATTAAGTATAAACTTAGTTGACTAATTATTAAGTATATGCTAATATATTAAAATAAAATTATTGAAAAAAAATATAAAATTATGTTATTAAAAAACTATTGATTAGAGATTAGAATAATAAAAAATATAAATAATTTTAAATAGACATGATACAGATATTAATAGTTAATGGCAACAGTTTAAAATATAGATAAATTAAATGTAAATATAAAATATAAAATATAAAATATAAAATATAAAAAATATGAAAGGAAAAGCTACTAAAATATTAAAAATATTAAAAAAAGTAGCAGAAATTATCTTGAATTCTCAAAATAAACTTGATATTACAAAAAATATTAAAATGATTGAAATTCTAAAAGGTCAAATACTTGAAGGCGTTTCTGATTTACATAATAGTTTTATTCAACAAGATAACTCTACTTCGGATAAAGTCGAAATATTTGCAGATTTAATTATTCTTATATATATTTTGGCGAGAAGAATAGGAGTTAGCCCTGAAACGCTATTAGTTAAAATTAATAATAAATTAAAAGTTGGTGTACTTCAAGATGAAGATGTATTTATAGATGATATAAAAGAGTTATTAAAATATTTTAATATGAATAATAGATATTAAAATTAAAATAATAGATATTAAAATAAATGAAAAATATGCTTAATTTGTTAGGTTTGAATAAATTATAATAAAAAATTTAAATACGAGGTTATTTTATGAAAAATTTTGATTAAATGTGGTCGTGAATATTTATTAAAAAATATAGTGAAAAATATAATAAAATAGATAAAAGACTTAAAATTAGTCAGCACATATAGAAATATGTGTGTAAAGATAGGGTTAAATTAAAGAATGTGTGATGATAAATTCTATCAAATACTACTTGAATTGCTGGAAACCCCTAAAGCTAGTTAAACTACAACGTAGAGATGAAAAAAGCTCAAGCGTGAGAGTAGCGAAAGCAGAAAAAATTAACTAGATGACATAAGGTTAAATCCTAAGTGTTGATTAAGAAATGGGCAATCAGCAGGTAAGACTCGAAAAGAGTAAACTTCAACGACTATCCCTCTTGAGGGGAGTAGGCTACAAGCGATAGGTAGCCGAAGTGGGTAGACCTTAACAGAATATTAAATATTGC
>JAWXUY010000230.1:0-3140 GCA_044425885.1 bacterium
TTCAGCACCACACTTAGGACAATAAGGTATAAGCTCGGAGGGTATAACTAAGCTGTTTTTGGTATTGCGTTGATAATCTAGCATCTTGTAGATAATATCTTGATTATCATAAGTTTGGTTATGACAAGCCCTAGAGCACTGGAATAGACCATAGTTACCCTGTACATAAAAAATAGAATTTTTGCTAAAACCACTCCTAATAAATAAATTGTCTGCATTTGTGGTTAATATAAAATAATTTTTGTTTTTGACTAAATTTAAGAGTAGAGGATAAGCATTGTTTAGGGTTGAGTCGATGTCTGCAAACCTGTTTAGATAAATATGCTTAGACCAGTAAGCCCAATGTGTTTCACGGTCTGGAAACTCATAAAACGCCGAAGAATACATATCCGTTAGATTATATTTTTGGATAAAATCTTGGAAATTAGAGGTAAAACGCTCCCCACTGTAAGAAAGACCAGCTGAAGTAGAAAGACCAGCGCCACCGCCAATTAATATAGCATCGGCATCATCAAATAATAACTTAATATTTTTTAGATTACTATTATTTATAAAATTATTAAAATTATTAAAATTATTAAAATTATTAAAGTAACTTTTCATATATTTTAAAATCCTCATCTTTAAATACATTAAATATTATTTTCAAATTGCTTGCGTTATTTTTTTGGTTAAACTCCTTGATAGTTGATATTGCTATCTCTGCTGCTTTTCTGTTTGGGAAATTGTACTCACCTGTAGATATGCAACAAAAGGCAATACTCTTTAAGTTTTGCTTTATAGCTAAATTCAGACAAGAGGTATAACATTTTTTCAAATCAATACAGTTTTGTTCTGAAGGCTCTTGATTTTTAGCTATAATAGGACCTACAGTGTGAAATATGTAATCACAAGGAAGATTAAAAGCAGGGGTTATTTTGGCACTACCTATAGGCTCAATATGCCCTTGTGCTCTCATTAAAACATCGCAATAGTATCGAAGCTGTATACCAGCATAAGTATGGATTGCATTGTCTATACAAGTATGACAAGGAAAAAAACAACCTAGTAGTTGATTATTGCCAGCATTAACAATGGCATCTACTTTTAATTTTATAATATTTCCTTGCCAAACTTCTATTTGCTTATCTTTATTAAAATCATTTATATCTATAATACCTATTCTAGCTATCTCTTGCCCAAGAAAATTATCTTGAAGTCTTATAAATTCATCGCTAGCCTTTAAAGGTTGCCTAATATTAACAAGACTTCTAAATAAAGTAAACTGTTTATCAAAACTACTTTCATCTGCTAGAAAATCTTTACAACTATCTCTACACTGTGGCATTTCATCCAATAATAAGTTATTTAGTTTTACTAAAGTTTTTAAATTATTTAAATCATTTAAATCATTTGAATTATTCATTTTTTATCACCCAATTTTCAAATTCATTGTCATACTTGTAAGTAGGATTACCTATAACAACTTCATCTGGAATAGTTAATCTAGTTGTGTTGACATAAGCTTTGTAATTCATGGTAAATATGGGATACTTGTAGAGAGAATTATAAGCTAATATTTGTAAATCTGTTAAAGCATTTATTTTGTCTTCAGGGGTTATAGTGGCATTTAAGTTGTTGATGAGCTCATCGAATAAGGGCTCTCCACCGAATACATTTTTGTATAAATCATGTGAAGAATGATATTCAGCATACCACTCTGTCAAATCAAACGCTGAAAGACTTTTTAAACCTATGTCATAAGTATCATATTCTTCTGAATATATGTCCCCAGAATGTATAATTTCTGTTTTGAAACCAACAGCTTGTAGATATTCTTCCATTTTTTCCATAAACTTGATAGAAGTTTCATCTTCATAATAGTGTAATAATACGAGAGGTCTATTGAAATCATAGTTGGCTTCTGCTAATAAATCTTTTGATTTTTGAGGGTCATAAGTGTAGGCTCTGTCTGAACCACTAACAAGACCACTATCAATAGGAGTACCAGTTTTGTAATAAATATCACCAACAAGAGTTTCATTGTCGATAGAATAAGCTATAGCTTGTCTAATACGTATATCACTTAAAACAGGGTCAGGCTCACCATTTTTGTCTATATTAAAGATTAAATACCTGTAATATAAAGCTTCTATGTCTATTTCTTTCATGGCAAACATCGTTCTGAAATCCATTATTTCTGAAATATCATTGGTCGTATAATAATCTACTTCTTTAAATTCATAGTCAGAGCGGACAGTTATAGACTCTATATTAGGCACTGCATCTATATATTTGTCATTGTATACATAAGTAAGTTGTTCATTAGGGATATATTCGCCTAGTTTATACATACCGCTTACTATAGGATCAGACCAAAAATCATTAGTAGCAAGATTTGATAAATCTTCATCTTTTAATATATGTTTTGGTAATATAGTAAATTGAGAAAGGACTTGAGGGAAATTAGCTATCGGATTATCAAGAGTAATAATAAAAATATTATTTTCATAATCAACGCTTAAGCCAGCTATTTCATCTGAATCGCCATTTAAAAAATCACTTACACCATTTATGTTATCAAAAGCAATGGGAAAAATCATAGTATAATCATTGTCTAACACAGAGGCTTTTATGCTAAATATTATGTCATCTATGTTTATAGGCTCACCATCTGACCAAATTAAGTCATCACGTATAACCATTGTATATACAAGACCATCACTTGATACAGAATAACTTTTTGCTAAATCTGGTTTAATCTCATTTGTTATTGAATCAACAGTAAAAATATTTCTAAAAGATAACCTAGTAAAAATAGATATTTCACGCCAAGGTGACACCATTTTTCCAGTATTAATCAACTGTTCAGAGCCAGCTATTTTTAGAGTTGTATTTTTTATAGGAGTATTGTTGGAAGATAATAAGCTACAAGAAGTAAGAGTAGTCGTCAAAAACATAAACGAAGTAATAATACAAGTAGCTTTAATTATTTTATTATTAAATTTTTTTAAGTTTTTAATAAATTTCATATTATAAAATATCCTTTCCAGTTTGTATATACTAATAAACTTATATAAAACTTATATATTTAAATATCTAATATAATATTAACATACTAAATAAATATTTACAATAATAAAATTAAAAAATATAAAAAA
>JAWXUY010000231.1:0-3111 GCA_044425885.1 bacterium
GATTGGTGGAATAGATATAGGTTGGATTTTGAGGGTGGGGTAAATTTTCCACTCTCGTTTTATTAATATTTTGCTAGCTTATTATATATATATTTAGAAATACGTATATATATATATATTTAAAATATGATATAGAAAGGACTTTTGGTTTTGGGGTGAATATGCAAACTAAGGATATTATAAAGAAGATTGAAGAATACGTAATGCCAGTTATAATAGAGAATAATTACGAGCTAGTAGAAGTAGAGTTTGTGAAGGAAGGCGCTAATTTTTATTTAAGACTTTACGTGGATAAAGAGGGCGGATTTTGTATAGAGGACTGCCAGAAAGTTAGTAGATATATAGAGGCTAAACTGGAGGAAGATGACTTTATAGAGAAAGCCTATATACTAGAAGTTAGCTCACCGGGTATAGATAGAGTACTCAAAAAAGACTACGAATTTACTAAATATAAAGATAGACTAGTAGATGTGAAATTATATAAAGCGATAGATAAAACTAAGGAATTTCAGGGAGAACTAGTAGGACTAGTAGACGATAAAATAGTTATAAAAATACAAGAAGAAGAACATTCGTTTGAGAGAAAAGAAGTTGCGATATGTAGACTAGCAATAGTTTTTTAATGATAAATAATTATGTGATACTTAGGAGGGGAAAGATAGATGGATAGCCGTGAACTTATGAAAGCTTTACAGCTAATAGAGAAAGAAAAAGGTATAGATAGGGAAGAAATTTTCATAGCGATAGAGAATTCTTTGCTTTCGGCCTGTAAAAAGAACTTTGGTACAAGTGAAAATATTAAGATAGATATGGATAGGGATACAGGAGAAGTAGAAGTTTTTGCGCAAAAAGAGATAGTGGAAGACGTTTATGACGGATTTTTAGAGATATCACTTGAAGAAGCTAGAGAGATAAACCCTATTTATGAATATGGAGATATAGTAGATACGATAATAACACCAAAGGACTTTGGAAGAATTTCGGCACAAGCGGCAAAACAAGTTGTGGTGCAGAAATTCAGAGAAGCAGAGCGAGAGAATTTATATAACGAATTTATATCAAAAGAGAGAGATATAGATACAGGTATTATTAGAAGAATAGAGAATAAGAATGTAATTATATCTTTAGGTAGCACAGACGCAGTAATGCCGATAAAGGAGCAAGTACCAACAGAGGTATATAACGTTCATGATAGAATAAAGATATTTATAACAGATGTTAGAAAAACTACAAAAGGACCACAAATAACAGTATCGAGAACACATTATGAGTTAGTTAAAAGACTGTTTGAATTAGAAGTACCAGAGATTTACGATAAGACTGTTGAGATTAAGGCAGTGGCACGTGAGGCAGGTTCTAGGACAAAGATGGCAGTATACTCTAATAATGCTAATGTAGAAGCAGTAGGGACGTGCGTAGGAATGAATGGCTCAAGAGTAAATATAATAATAAAAGAATTAAATAACGAGAAGATAGACATTATAAATTGGTACGAAGACCCAAAATTATATATATCAGAGGCACTAAAACCTTGCGTGGCAATAGCGATAGAAACGATTGAAAATGAAGAAGAAAAGATAGCAAAAGTGGTAGTGCCAAATAACCAATTATCACTGGCAATAGGTAAATCTGGACAAAACGTTAGATTAGCAGCGAGACTAACAGGCTGGAAAATAGATATAAAAAGCGAAACTCAAGCAAGAGAAACAGATTTTATAGATTT
This sequence comes from bacterium, assembly GCA_044425885.1. Lineage (GTDB taxonomy): Bacteria > Bacillota > Clostridia > Lachnospirales > CAG-274 > Tyzzerella. The sequence continues at coordinate 1,724 of JAWXUY010000231.1, forward strand.
TAGCAATGATGACGTATATATAAATAAAAAAAATGTTAATAATAAGTATTAAATATTAATTATAGATTATTGACGTGTAAATTATTAGATAACTATTTGGAGGATTTTAATATGGAAGTTTGTGAAAAAGATAATATTAATAATACTAAAATAAAAAAAATACCTCTTAGAAGATGCGTAGCATGTCAACAGATGATAGATAAGAGAGAATTAGTTAGAGTTGTTAAGATAGCTGATAATGATTATATAGTTGATATAACTGGTAAAATGGACGGTAGAGGAGCATATATATGTAAGAATATAGAATGTTTAGATAAATCAAAGAAAGTAAAAGGCTTTGAACGTTCATTTAAGAGTGGCGCACCTAAAAATATTTACGATAAATTAGAAGAATTAAAGAATGAATTATTTGTTAAAGAAGAAATAAAATAAAAAAGATAGGTGAGAAAGCCTTTATTGATTATTTATAAGAATAATAATAAAATAAAAATGATTTAGATAGAGGCTTAAATTTATAAAATATGGTTAATAGGAAATTATTGTCAATGTTGTCACTATGCCAGAAAGCGGGTAAGATGACTTCTGGAGAAGTTTCGGTTGAGAAGAATATTCAGTCAGGAATGGCATTGTATGTTATAGTGCCAAAAGATGCATCGGATAATACTATAGAAAAATTTAAAAATAAGACGGATTACTATGAGGTAGACTTTTGTATTTTTGGAGAAAAAGAGATACTTAGTCAATCTATAGGAAAAGTTAACAGGACAGTTTTTGGTATTACAGACGAGAATTTTGCGAAGAAAATTAAAGAATATATAAAAATTATAGAAGAACAAGAATAATATAATTAAACACAAAAATATATAAAAGAAAGGATAACCAAGATGATATAAATTAAATTTAAATTTAAATTTAAATGAATATATAGAGTATTGGTTAAGGTGAACCCATTTGGGCAAAATTAGAGTACATGAATTAAGAAAAGAAATAAAAGATAAAACAAATAAAGATATAGAGAATAGAGAGCTTATTGCTAAGCTGAACGAATTAGGGATAAGCGCTAAGAGCCACTCTAGTAGTATAGAACAAGAAGATGCTAATAAAGTGTTAGAGATTTATGTAGGTAAGAAAGCAGAAACTACTACTACTAACAATAATAAAAACAATAGCAATAGCAATACTAGAAATAATAATAACAAAAATAATAGTAATAATAAAAACAATAGTAATAACCAAAATAATAATAAAAACAATAGCAATAACCAAAATAGTAGTAATAACCAAAATAATAATAAAAACAATAGCAATAGCCAAAATAGTAGTAATAACCAAAATAATAATAAAAACAATAGCAATAGCCAAAATAGTAGTAATAACCAAAATAGTAG
>JAWXUY010000232.1:0-3107 GCA_044425885.1 bacterium
CGATATTGTTTTCATCACAAACTTTTATAGAATCTTCATCCCTAACAGAGCCTCCCGGCTGAATTATAGCTGTAATACCATTAGCTATAGCCTCTTTTACACAGTCATCAAACGGGAAGAAAGCGTCTGAAGCTAGAACTGCGCCTTTAGTGCAATCTTGGTTAATTAACTCTTGCCCATGCTCTATAGACTGCTTAGTAGCCCAAATACGATTTACTTGCCCACCGCCTATACCTATAGACTGCTTGTCTTTTCCTATAGCAATACCGTTAGATTTGGCATGCTTTACTAACTTCCAAGTAAATAATAAATCATCGAGTTGTTCTTTGGTAGGCTGTACTTTGGTAACAACTTTTAGATTTTCTTCTAGACTTTTGGTGTCATCTTCTAATAAAAGATTGTTTATATCCTGTACTATTATACCACCTGAAACTTTTTTCATGTCCATTTGGTTATCATCTTGCTTAACTAGAATATCGCTAAGCTCTAATAATCTTAGATTTTTCTTTTTAGTTAATACCTCTAACGCATCACTTGAGAAGCTAGGAGCTATAATAACCTCTAAGAAAATCTTGTTCATTTCTTCTGCTGTTTTCTTGTCTATTTCTTGATTAGAAGCTACTATACCGCCAAAAATAGAGATTGGGTCGGCATTATACGCTTTCATATAAGCATCATATATATTGTCAGCGCTACCTACACCACAAGGAGTAGAATGCTTGCAAGCCACGATAGTAGGCTCACTAAACTCTTTTAATAGCTCTAAAGCTCCATTTGTGTCATTTATGTTGTTAAAAGAAATTTCTTTTCCATGGAGTTGCTTGTAGTTGGTAAGCATACCTTTGTTTTCACCTACTTGCTTGTAGAAACAAGCTTTTTGGTGAGGGTTTTCGCCATAACGCATATCTTCTACTTTTTCATAAGTAAGAGTAAGCGTTTCAGTGTACTTAGGTAAACCTGCTTTGCCCTTCATATAGTTAGAGATTAAAGCATCATAATGAGCAGTATGCTCGAATACCTTAGCTAATAACTTAAAATTAGTTTCTTTGCTAACTTTTTTGTTTTCTTTCAGCTCTTGTATAATAACGCCATAATCTTCTGGACAAACAACAACAGAAACATCTTGATAATTTTTGGCTGCTGCTCTAAGCATAGTAGGACCACCGATATCAATATTTTCTATTGCTTCTTCAAGTGATACACCATCTTTTAAAATCGTTTCTTTAAAAGGATATAAATTAACTATTACTATGTCTATAGTATCTATATTTAAATCCTCTAATTGCTTCATGTGTTCTTGATTGTCCCTAATAGCTAGAATACCAGCATGAATATTAGGATGTAGAGTTTTAACCCTGCCATCGAGACACTCTGGAAACTTAGTAATATCCGATACCTGCTCTACTTTTATATTATTTTCTTTTAATAAATTATAAGTACCTCCTGTAGATATAATTTCTATACCTAAGTTAGTAAGCTCTGTTGCGATTTCTAAAATACCAGTTTTATCTGATACACTAATTAAAGCTTTCATGTTTTTTTTAATAAGCTATTTATAATTAATATTAATATTAATAGCTTTTCCTCTCATATTTTTTTATTTTTAATTTTTTATTTTTTATTTTTTATTTTTTATTTTTCAAAAAATCTCTAACTTCCATAAGAGTAAAACCTAGAAGATTTTGACCTCTCCAGTTGCTAGGATTTTCCACTCCTATATCACCTTGCTTAAGCCCTATACCCCATATTTTATCATAAGGGCTGGCTTCGACAAGTATTTTTGACTGAGTACTTAATAAATATTTTTTTAAATCTTGATTTTGTGAGAACTTTGCACAATTTCCATCATATATAATCCTACATTTATGGTCGTCCCAAACTTTTTCATCAAAATTCTTAACTTTTCTACCTAACGCTTTTATTTGCTTAGGCTCTCTACTATTTAGTATTTGTTTTCTTATAATACTATCATTAAATAATAAAGCTTTTTCCGCCATCATGTACTGCTCCATGTTGTAATACTTAATGCCTTCGACTTCAAATTCAGATGGATACCACTGGCTTAGACAAGTCTTAGTTATGTTGTCATAGACTGTAGAACCCCAAAAAAATAAATACTTAATTTTTTGTCTTTCAGACTGTGAATTATATTGTTCTATTAACATTTTTAAAGTATACTTCATTTTAAAATCAACTCAATTCTTTTTTTTATTTTTAGATTTACTAAATAAGCTTTTAGCTAGTTTTTTTAATAAATTAGATGGCTTTTCTCATCTTTCATCATTCGTTATAGGCTCAGCATATTCTTCACCAAAAGTATCAATAGTTATAGACTTTATAACTTGGTCTTCTTCTGGCTTGTCACTTAAATCTGTTTTTACATCTGCTATTTTGTCGACTACTTCTAGACCTTCTACAACTTTTCCAAAACTAGCATAAGCACCATCTAAATGCGGTGAATCTTCATGCATAATAAAAAACTGTGAACCTGCTGAATTAGGACTGTAGGCTCTAGCCATAGAGATTACCCCTTTAGTATGGTCTAAATCATTTGGAAAATCGTTAGAATAGAACTCACCATCTATACCATATCCAGGACCACCCATACCAGTTTTTTCAGGACAACCTCCTTGTATCATAAAACCAGCGATGACTCTATGAAAGATTAAACCATCATAAAAATTTTTATTAATTAAACTAATAAAATTATTAACAGTGTTGGGAGCTACTTTTGGATAAAGCTCTAATTTTATAACATCTTCGTTTTGCATAACAATAGTAACAATAGGATTTTGCATTTTAATATTACCTTTCTTGTTTAAATTTATTTTATATTATATTATATTATCAAAATAGGCTTAAAACCTAGATAATCGGCAGAAGTTAAGAAATAAGTTGTATTTTTCATTTTTTTATTCAAGCACTTATTAAGCTTTCCATGTAGATGCCCAAAAACAACTATATTAATATCATACTCTTTTATTAGCTCTATATACTTGGAGTTTTTCAAATCCCCATTTGTTGGAGGATAATGCATTATTAAAATACTCCTCAACCCCTTTTGATTAACTAAATTTTTGGTTTTTGATAATAAACTTTGTAACCTT
>JAWXUY010000233.1:0-3078 GCA_044425885.1 bacterium
GAAAAAATTAACTAGATGACATAAGGTTAAATCCTAAGTGTTGATTAAGAAATGGGCAATCAGCAGGTAAGACTCGAAAAGAGTAAACTTCAACGACTATCCCTCTTGAGGGGAGTAGGTTACAAGCGATAGGTAGCCGAAGTGGGTAGACCTTAACAGAATATTAAATATTGCTGAAGGACAAGATATAGTCTGTGCTTATATGAAAGTATAAGAAGTTCATTGTAATAATATAAAAATTTTATATGAGAACTGCGTAAAGAGTAGCGTTTTTGCGTGAACAACAACTTTTAGTGCTAATATGTATAAGAGTGAAATTATAATAAGTATATAATAAGTACTTGACATGCCCAATATAGATATTTATAATCTTATTATAAGTTATAAGTTATAAGTTATAAGTTATAAGTATACTTATAAGTATGCAAAATAAAATCAAAACTCTAAAAATATAAAAGTAAAATAAAGGTTCAGGAATTTGATTTTAATCAGTCAGAATTTGCTATATTAAACATAAATTCAAAAGCTCAAATATTATCTTATAACGCTATTTTTGAGCAAAATATTTTGTCTAATTTAGATTTAAAAAAAATTAAGTCTATACCAGCTCTTATAGACGAAAGCTCTAAAGAAAATTCTAAAAATAATAATAGTTTAGAAGATGAAAAATCGGAAAATTTAGAAGTATTGGAAGAATTAAAAGAAATAAGAGTCGAAAATCTAAATGATGATGTATTAGAGCTAGACAAAGAAAATAAAAATAATATAGACAATTCTTATAGTGGTGGTAGTAGCAACAACGAGAGTATTAAAAACATATATCAACTTATTAGTAATTATTCTTTTTTGGATAATCAAATAGTATATATAGATGCTCTTAAAAATAGTGTAAACAAAAACTATGTGACGTTTACACAGCGTTCGGCAATAAGCAATGATTCTTATTTTGTGATTTTCTTGAAAACTCAAGTACCTAAAATATATAAAAATATGGTAGGGCTGATTTTTATAGATAATTATGATGAAATGCTAGAAAGTGTAGAGGATTTTAAAAGACCTCTTTTATTAGCAATAGTAGAAAGAAAAATAAAAACTATGGCTAAAGAATTAGGAGCAATAGTCAAGAGCTTTGAAAAAGACAAGTATTTATTTATAGCGTCTCAAGACAAGCTTGACAAGATGAAAGATAATAAATTTAGTATACTTGACAGTGTTCAAGAAATAGACATGGGAAATACTATTCCAGTAACTCTATCTATTGGTATAGGTATAGAGGGTGATGACTTCGATGAAAATATGGAGTTCGCAAGAATATCTATAGATTTGGCACTTAGTAGAGGTGGAGCGCAAGTAATTATAAAAAATAAAGATAATTACCAATTTTTTGGTGGTAATGCAAAAGAAACAAGCAAAAATACAAGAGTAAGAGCAAGAGTTAAAGCATATAGCTTTAGTGAGCTAATAGAAAATGCTTCGGACGTTATAGTAATGGGTCATAAAAATATAGATTTAGATTGTCTTGGAGCAGGCTTGGGAGTTCATGCTATAGTGACGGCGTTCCACAAAAACTGTAAAATAGTATTAAATAATGTCACTACGTCTGTTAGCACGCTTTACAACAAGTTAGAAAAAGATAATTATTATGAAGATGTATTTATTAGCTCAGAACAAGCAATGCGTTCTATAGGAAAGAAAACACTACTTGTAGTAGTAGATACTTATAAAGATACAATTTGTGAATGCACTGAATTAGTAGGGCTTGCAAATAAAATAGTAGTTTTTGACCATCATAGAAAAGGCGCAGAGTATATAGATAATGCAGTATTAGTCTATCATGAGTCATTAGCATCTTCTACTTGTGAGCTTATAGCAGAGATGTTGATATATATAAACAGGCTTATTAATTTAAGGCCAGTTGTAGCAGATGCTATGCTAGCAGGAATAATAGTAGATACCAAAAATTTTGCCTTTAAAACAGGTATAAAAACTTTTGAGGTAGCAGCATATCTAAAGAAAAAAGGTGCAGATACTATTAGGGTTAAAAAATTATTTAGAAATGATTTAGATTTTCATATAGTAAAAGCAAATGTAATATCTAATATGGAAATATATAAAGAGCATATTGCTATGTCTGTTCTACATGTAGAAGTCGATAATCCAGTTTTATTAATAGCGCAAGCTTGTGATGAGCTTTTAAATATAAATAATATAGAGTGTGGGTTTGTAATATGTCAAGATAAAGATGTTATTCATATAAGTGCAAGAAGTTTTGGAGATATCAACACGCAGTTGATAATGGAAAAACTGGGTGGTGGTGGACATCAAGCAATATCAGCAACGCAGTTAAAAAACATAGAAATAAACAAAGCAAAGCAAATGTTGAAGATGGCGTTGGACGAGTACTTTGAAGAAATGAGCAGTTAAAAAATAAAAAATAAAAAATAAAAAATAAAAAATAAAAAATAAAAAACGAAAGGTGGAAGGGGCTTTTGAAAAATAAATGATGAGCCCTGAATGAATTATGAAAGTTATTCTATTAGAAGATGTAAAAGGTGTGGGGAAAAAAGACGATATTATAAATGCAAATGATGGTTATGCCAAAAATTTTCTATTCCCTAAAAATTTAGCAGTATCAGCAGACAAAAATAATCTTAACAAAGTTGGTAATATTAAAAAGTTAGAAGAAGAAAAAAAACAACAAGAGTATGAAGAAGCTTTAGAATTATCTAAAAAAATAGAGGCTAATGATTTAAGTCTTAGTATGAAACTTGGAAATAATGGAAAGTTATTTGGTGCTGTTACGAGCAAAGAATTAGCAACAGCTCTAAAAGACAAGTTCGATATTAAAATAGACAAAAAGAAAATAGTATTGACAGAGCCTATTAAACATCTTGGTACGCAACAAGTAGGTGTTAAAATACATCCAAAAGTAACAGCCAAATTAAAAGTAATTATAACAGAGCAAAAATAATATATATATATATATTACATCTGAATGCTAAAGCGGTAGGCAAGATATTATATAGTCTTTATCACAACCACATCTTTTATAGTGTTATATAAGTTTAAAACTACAAG
>JAWXUY010000234.1:0-3072 GCA_044425885.1 bacterium
ATTATATAATAGAAAGGTGTAAAAAAATGAATAAAACAGGGTTTACAAATATCAAAGATATTAATGATAAATATATAGTTTGGACGGGGACGAGTTTTTTATTTCTACCTACAAAAAAAGGATTAGAGTTTGAAGTTTCTATACCGAAGGAAGGTTTACTCTATATATTAGCTAGTAATGGGAGTTTAGTTTGTCTTTCAACAGGTGAAGAAGGTAATATATGCAGTAATCTTGATTTTGGAAAAAAAACTTATGTGGATGGTAAAGAGGTTAAGAGAATGCTACTAAGTGATTTGCAAGAGGTATATATTAGCAGAAAAGTTAAATATACATTTGAGATTGTTCCATTTAGAAATTAAGATTAAAAAAATAATTGCAAATCTATAATCGTTATGTTATACTTTATTTATAATTTTGTAAAAATATAAAAAAATATAAAAGAAAGGGTAATATAAACTATGCCTAGGCGAAACCAAATGAAACACTTAACTATATCATTAAATTCCGCTAGTTATAAAAAAATGAGACAGCTAATGGAAACGTATTTTTCTGATAAAGTTATATTTGTTTATGAAGAAGATGAGGAAGATTTAGAAAATAGTCTCTATGAGAAAATAGTTCAAGATGCTAAAGATAATTATCTTCCTGTAGATATTAGAGTTAAACAGCTTCTTAATTTATATTATAGTGGGGCTTTAATACAAAAAAATACTTTAAGCAATACCAGTGATGATGAAATAGATGAAAATAAAGCTTTAATAGCGAATTCAAATGAGTATATAGAACAACTAGAAGAACGTATTAAGCAACTAGAAATAAGCATTACAACGCAGGCTAGTATCCAAGCCAATATGCAGAATAATCTTGCAAATATTTCTATTGTTAGTAGTGAAACAAAGTCTATTACCAGCAACACTACAAAGATAACTCAAGATTCGTCTTCTATGCCAAATATAACCCATACTTCAAATATTTCAAGTACTTCAACTACTTCAGAAATTTCTACAAGTAGTCCAGAAACTAATTTAATATCAGCAGAAGTAATTAATGCAGAAGTGATTAATGCAGAAGTGGTTGACTCAAAAATAGTTAATGCAGATGTTTTAGGGGCTGAATTAATAGAGGCAGAAGTAGTTGATTCAAGTATTATTGCCACAGAGGTAATTGACGCAAAAGTAGTAAATGCCAAAAAAATTGAATCAGAAGTCGAAGATATTAAAATTGTAGAAGAAGAAATTGTAAAAGAAGATGTTATTAAGCAAGAAGTTAAGCAAGAAGATGTTATTAAGCAAGAAGAAGTTAAGCAAGAAATTATACAAGAAGAAGTTAAGCAAGAAATTATACAAGAAGAAGTTAAGCAAGAAGAAGTTATTAATAATAAAGTAAGTCCTAACTTAACTACTGTAGATGGATTTTTACAAGTAGCAAGCAATGTATTATTTGATGACAATATAGAAATAGTTAGTGATTTTAATTTTTAGTAATATAAAATAATTAATTAATAAGGGAGGATTTTAAAATGGCTACAAGTGTAAAATTAGGATTAGATTTAGGGAATTGTACGATTTGTGCAGTAGGGAAGCTTAACGGCTCTTACATATATAAATATATATCTAGTACTTATATTAGTGATATAGATGTATACTCAAAAGGAGATATCGTGACAGTAGATAATTCTACTATTCAGATAGGTAAGCAATATGGGTCAGAGTTTGCGTCTATTAATAAATATGAAAGACTTTATCTTGCACACCAGATATTATGGGCTGTAAACGCTGTATATAAAGACGTAGACGAGGCTACTTTTATTCTTGACTTAGGGATAGGGTTGCCTATAAATGAGTATGGAGCAGAAGATAAAAGACAAAAATTTCAGCAAGCTTTAAATAGTATTAAAACTATAACTGGAAATGTAGACGGAAAAGACATAATAGTACAATTAAGTAATATTAAAATACAAGCAGAGGGGTTAGGGTCTATAAAAGCTTTAAGTGCGTATATACCTAAAAATAATTATCCTACTCTTATATATGATATAGGGTTTATGACAACAGATATAGTATGTGTAACTTTTGAGAACAAAACAGTTACGGTACAGAGACCAGTTACTATTAATAAAGGATTAAACTTTGTTTATAGCTCTATATTTAAAGACCTAAATAGTCTAGGTACTATACAAACTAAAACAGAGTTAGACTATTATGTAAGAATGAATTTTGAAAAAATTAAAATAAGAAATGGGCAAGATTATAACTTACAAGAGAATTTAATGAAAACAGAGAACCAGTGTAAGACTATTTTAAATGATGTTACAAATGCGCTAGGAGTTAGAGGGGATAACTATAATAAAATATTTATAGGTGGCGGTAGCGTGTTATTTATAAAAATATTAGGTGAACAACTAGTAGACGAGCATGTTATGATAGGGAACGATTTAAGATATTCAGCAAACGCTTTAGGGTACTTGATGAATTTATAATAATTAAATAAAAATAGCACAGTGAGTAGTTAAAATACTGTGCTATTTTTATGTTGTTTTTTATTTTTTATTTTTTAGATACCCCAGCCAAATTTACCACCGCCACTAAAAGATGGCATTAATAAAAAGATTAGCAGTATGCTTGTGAAATTAAAACCACCACCACAACCACCGCCAAAATCAAATATATTTGGAGCTATAAACATTACTAACAATAAGATTAAAAGAGTGTTATCGTTTGAAGAACAGCTATTTCCTCTACTAAACTCGTTAAAGCCAGAGCATGGAGGAGGCGGGGGCATATGGTAGTTACTCGCCTGCATATCGTTATTATTATTATTTAAGTTATTATTATTATTATTATTATTATTGCTTGTTATACGGACGTTTTGTTTGTTAGCGTTATTTAGATTATTCATAAAAAGTATTATCTCCTAAAAATTATATAATATATATATATTAATTAAAATAAATAACTTGCCTGTCTTTATGAAAAAATATTAAAAAAATATTTTTAAGTTTTTTTTTAAGTATAGAGGTATAAAAATATTTTTATCGGTCAAGTATTTAAATAATTAAAATTTAAAATTTAA
>JAWXUY010000235.1:0-3047 GCA_044425885.1 bacterium
ATACGTGAGGGAGTATATAAGTCGCTCCAAATGACAGAGGAACATTTTAAATATCAATATAATAACGTGCCTTATAAGTATTTTATTTATAATTCGGCTAAATTGTCGAACGTAAGACAGTTTGCCACTAGCAATAATATAGAAATTATGATAATAAATATAGATGCTTTCAAGAAGTCAGAGAATATTATAAATCAAAATAACGATAAATTAAGTGGAGATAAAGCGATTGATTATATTAGGAACACGAACCCAATTGTTATAATAGATGAACCGCAAAGCGTGGATAATACGGAAAAGTCAAGAGAAGCAATAGAAAGCTTGAACCCTCTTGCCATCTTGAGATATTCAGCAACACATAGAGAAAGCATAAACACTCTTTACAAGCTTACTCCAGTAGATGCTTATCAGAACGGACTTGTAAAACAAATTTCAGTTTCGGCACATGGTATAGAAAATGATTATAATAAAGCGTATATAAAATTAATAAGTGTGTCTAATAAAGATGGATTTAAAGCCAAAATAGAACTTGATATAGCTAATAAAAAAGGGGAAGTATCAAGAAAAACTAAAATTATTAAACAAGGTGACGACTTAGAGGTTATTACTAATAGGGAAATATATAAAAATTATATAGTAACTGGTATAGACTGTACAGAGAACTTTGAAAGTATAGAATTTCAAAATACAGAAGTAATTAAACTAGATTATTCTATTGGAGGCGTAAGCGAGCTATATATAAAAGAGCAACAAATTAAAGAAACAATAAGAATACACTTAAATAAAGAGCTTAGACTACATAAACAAGGTATAAAAGTACTTACCCTATTTTTTATAGACAAAGTAGATAAATATAGAACGCAAAATGGAGAAAAGGGCGTATACGCTGAAATATTTGAGAAATGCTATAAAGAATTAATAAATCTTGAGAAGTATAAAAAACTAAGAGAAAAGTTAGATAATAATATAAATAATATTCACAACGGCTATTTTTCTCAAGATAAAAAGGGAGCTTTCAAAGATACAAAAGGCAATACTTTAGCCGATGATGATACATATAATTTAATCATGAAAGATAAAGAGAAACTACTAAGCTTTCAGTCATCACTAAGATTTATATTCTCACATTCAGCATTAAAAGAGGGGTGGGATAATCCGAACGTCTTCCAAGTATGCACACTTATAGAACAAAAGTCAATATTTACTGGTCGTCAAAAAATAGGTAGGGGTCTAAGATTATGCGTAAATCAATACGGCGAACGTATAGAAGATAAAGAAATAAATACTTTGCATATAATTTGTAATGAAAGCTTTGAGGAATTTGCTAAGAACCTACAGAAAGAAATTGAAGCAGACACGGGCTTTAAGTTTGGAGTACTCCAGCTAAGCTTATTTACAGGTATGAGGTATGAGGAGATAAAAATACTGGAGCGACCTCTTGAAAATAAAGAAGTAGAAAAAGTAGTTGAGCTACTAAAAACTAAAGATATTAATAATATTAAAGATATGGACTTGAGTTCGGAAAGCGAACCAGTTCAGCAAATAATCAGTAATATAATAGAAGATATAGGAAAAAATAATAATATAAATCAAGATAATGATGTTCCAGAGCTGGAACACAAAGAACAAGAAGCATATACACAAAAAATAAATATAAACTTAGATTATATATCTAAATATAATTATAAAGAAAAAATAACAGAAACTAAAGAATTAACAAATGGTGACGCACAAGAACTAATAGAACATTTCAAGAAACAAGATTATATTAAGTTAGATGGAACTATAAAAGATACTCTTAAAAATGCTATAAAGCATAATAATTTAGACTTGCCAGCAAAATATGAAAATGCTAGAGAATTAGTAGAAAATATAATAATAAATCATAGTAATAGCGGAAATCAATATATAAAAAATGCTAGTGAAGAAGTAACTATTAAATTAAAAGAAGATGTATTAATAAGTGAAAAATTTATTAAATTATGGGAGAAAATTAAGTATAAAACAGCATATCAAGTAAATTTTAACAAAGATGAATTAATAAATAAGTGTGTACAAGATTTTCAAAAAATAGAAACTATAGAGAAGCCTAAGTTTATAACTAAAACCGCCGATATGCACATGAAAGATTATAGCATTGAGCTTGAAGAAAAAAGTATAAATATATTAAATTTAGATGATAATAATTTTAATTTACCTGATATATTAAGTGTTATAAGTGAAAAGTCTTTAATGCAAAAAAAAGATATAGCCCAAATTTTAAAACTAAGTAAAAATTTAGATTTATTATCTATAAACCCACAAATATTTGTAGAAAAAGCAACAGAAATAATAACAAGTCACAGGCATTTAATGGCAATACAAGGTATAAAATACTATAAATTAGCAGAAGAAGAATATTATACTCAAGAAGTTTTTGGACAAAAAGAGTTAATAGGTGTTTTAGATATAAATACAATACCAGTAAAAAATAGCATATATGACCATGTTAAGTATGACAGTTCTACAATAGAGAAACCATTTGCAAAGGCAGTAGATAATGATGAAAATACAGAAATATTTTTCAAGATACCATCTTCATTTATAATAGAAACTCCTATTGGAAGTTATAATCCAGACTGGGCAATATATTTAAAAAATGACAAAGAAGAAAGTATGTATTTTATCATAGAAACCAAAGGTTCAACAAGTGATTTCCAGCTTAGAGAGTCAGAGAACTTAAAAATACATTGTGGGAAAGAGCATTTCAAGGCACTAAACTTAGAGGACAATAATTTAAAGTTGGAATTAGCTACAAATTGGAGTAAATTTAAAATAAATAAATTATAATTAAAATATGTTGTAATATAAAATTTAGAGAGTGTATTATGCCTAAAATTACACTTTCTTTTATATATATAAAAATTTTTGTCGAAATGTAAGGGGGGGCATTAAGACTGACAAATGACAGCCAGTGATAAATTTTAAGACCTTACAAAGTCCTACAAGACCTTACAACTCCAAAATATCCCTGAAAATAGGCATATTTATCTCAAACAAACTCATAC
>JAWXUY010000236.1:0-3046 GCA_044425885.1 bacterium
ATATATATAATAATATAATTAATAGTGATAGTAGCACGAGTTCTGTTATAAATAGTAGTGGTGTAATTCAAAATAATTCACAGGGATTATTTGAAAATGACATAGATAATATTATTAGTGGTACTATAACTCAAGCTATTGACGGTATGTATATTATAGAATTTAATAATATAAGTAGTGATATTGATACTGATAGTTATGTAGGTAGTGGTAGTAGTAGCGATAATAATACGAGTATTATTAAAGTTTCACAAGAAAGTATTTCAGGGAGCGTAGGTGACGAGGTAGCTTTTAATGTTGTAGATTCTAGTACTTTAAAGCAGGTTGATATATCTAATATATATGATGATAGCGTTGACAGCACAAGTGCCACTACAGAGGCTCAAGCCCAAGATGTTCAAGCAGAAGATGACCCTTATACTGCCATTAGCGTTAGTATAAAAGATATTATATCTTCTGAAAAGAAGTACAACGCTTTTTTAATGGAAAACAAGCAAGCAGATTTAGAAAAGATTAAGTTTATCGCAGAAATTAAGTCTACTCTTTCTGAAATATCTAACTCTTTTACGGACGAAGACTTGAAAAATTTATTAAAGTCTAATCTAGATGCAAAAAATATAGATGTGTATGAGTTTAGCGATTATGTAAAAACGAGCACTGGAGTTGACATCAAAAACGAAGATGTCCCAGAAGAAAAAACGTTATTAGAGCTTCGAGAGGACAAGAAGAAATATATACAAATGGATTTAAATATGAATGGCATTGACGAAGAAGATGCTATGAGGTTTGAAAAGATTTTAACTCAAGCAGATTTACCTATTACTAGTAAAAATGTATCGGATATAAAGAGTTTAGACAAAAAGATTAGTGATATAAAAGAGTTTGAAGACAGCAATATTTTTGCGGTTATGAAGTCCAAAGCTACTCCGCAAGGTAGTTTTAAACAAAATACAAATACAAGTGCAAGTGCTACTAGTAATGGAAGTAGAAGTAGTAGTAGTAGTAGGAATGATAGTGGTGATGGAATTAGCATAACGATAGATGATTTATATTCTACCAAGCATTCAGGTGCTATGAGCAGTACTAGCCCTTTGCCGAACATCCCTAATCTTGATGCTCAAATAGAAAATATTTTACTACAAGATGAAATAGAAGTTACTCAAGAAAATGTCGATATTGCAAAAGAGTTTATAAAAAATGAGCTCGAAATATCTACGCAGAGTTTTAATATTTACAACAAAGTTAAAGAGCTTATAAATTTATTAGATGATGATAGCAATATAAATATTAATGCGAGTGATGAGATAGCTAAAGTGTCGGAAGTTTCTAAAATTTCAGCGTTAGATGATTTAATAGCTAGAAATTTAAATTATAATAAGTCAAGCGATTATGATAATACAAATGGTGTTAATAAGTCTAGCAATGCCAGTTTTAATATTTTAAACAACACGCAGGATTTAATTAACTACAAGAACATGATTGAAAGTGTGACGGAGTATGATTTACAGGATTTGATAAATCAAGAAGTAGATATTAATTTATATAATATTTATAATAATTATAATAATTATAATAATTTAAGTAGTAGTAGTGCTAGTGTATCCGATACTGCCATCTCTGAAAAGCTTAATTTAGCAAAAATACAAATGAAGCTAACGATGGAAAATATTTATGCTATATCTAAATCTGGTATTAGTATTGACACTATGCCTCTAGCAGAGGTGATAGATACTCTTGAGGAGCTTGAAGAAGACCAAATTAAAAGTCAGCTTAAAACTGCTAATACTCCTATTACAGCAAAAAATATTGAGGTTATGAAAGAGGTCTCGAATACTCTTAACAATTTTTATATAAAAGAAGCTAACAACAATGTTTTTAATAGTAATATAGATTTATCAAAAGGTGTCTACAGTTCTTTTAAAAATATAATAGAAGATGATGAGGAGCTATCTCTTGAAACTATTAGCAAGGTTAATAATGCTAGGGCTAGCAAAATATTAGATACGCTTGAGGCTTTCCAAACTCAGCCTATTAAAAAGTTTGGTGATGGAATAGGGAAATTAGATGAGCAGTTTGAGGAGTTTTTAGATGAGCATGGTTTTGAGGTAAACGAGGCTAACAAGAAAGCTCTTAAAATATTAACGGCTAATGACATGGAATTCACTCAAGAAAGTCTAATCCAAACTAAAATTATAGACCAAAAGCTAGAGTTCGTCCACAACAATTTACATCCTCTTACGGTTGCGAAGATGTTAAAAGATGAGTTTGACCCTATGGAAAAAACTATAGACGAAGTGATAGAGTATCTAGGCGAGGCGGAGAACGTATTTGGTAAAACGTCAAGGGAGCTCATTGCCAACCAAATCCTAGAGCTAGACAAAGACAACACTCTTACTCAAGAAGAAAGAAGTTCTATGATTTCTATCTACAGGGTGCTTAACTCTATAGAAAAAAATGACAGCGGTGCTATAGGAAATATATTACAAAGTGAAAAAAATCTTACGTTTAAGAATTTACTAGAGGCTTCTAAGTTACATGGGAATTATAAAAAAAATATTGGCATAGATAAAAAAGTTGATAATTCTGTTGGGGAAAGAGAAGTAAGTGATGGCGCTAACAACTCGAAAGATTTAGAAAGTTTAACCAAAGATTATAATAATTTATTAGTAAAAGATTTTATAAAAAATGGCTCACCGAGTCTAATTAAAAGTAGTTTGGAAAATGATTTAGAAAATAGCTTAGAAGTATTACTTGAAGACAACAGCACTCTAAATAATAATAGTGAGATAGAAAGTCGTTTTATTAGTGATATTAGAGCGATAGAGAATACGCATCAAGGTGTTATAAGCGCTTTAGCTAAAAATGGCATAAAGATTACTATTAATAATATAAACATAATGTCTGAAATTATTAATCAAAACAAAAAGCCTTCGGACGCTATAGGTGATTTTAAAGAGTCGCTTAGCGAAAATAATATAGATTTTGGTACTTCTATTTTAGATTTGGGCTTAGGGCTAGATGATGATTTAGCTCAAGTCCAAGACGG
>JAWXUY010000237.1:0-3045 GCA_044425885.1 bacterium
GTTTTGTTCCAAAACCATGCTTGTTAGGGGAACCCCTAAGACCCTTGTCGCCAACCGCAAGTTCTTCTAAAATTAAAATTTTAAATCATATTTTCAATATGAGCATCACCGCTGGTTATCTTAGCTGGTCGCTTATACTTTTTTTCTGACTTTTGAGCTTGTCATTGTAGATGCTGTCAATATTTGACTGAATATTTTTAAACTTTTCTTTTTCAGCTTTGGCTTCATTGTAGACCACATAAAGCTTTTTCTTCTCCACAGATAATATATCATACTCTTTTTTTAGTTCATCCATCTTTGGAAGATTGCTGTAACCCAAACTCTTAAAATACTCTTTTGCTTCTTGATGTACTATAATTTTTTCCTCATGCTTCTTTTTAATTTTTTTGGTTATAGCCTGTACCTCGATACTCTAAATAAATTTCTTTAGTTTTAGAGAAGTTAATAATATGATTTTGGCGAGTAGATATTTTTTTATTTCTGAACTTATTTCTTTTATCTCTCCGTCTGCCTTATTAAATTCTTTGGAAGTTTCTTTTATTTTTTCTTCTAATTTTTCTTGGTTTAACTGCTCCATGATAGACTTCTTAACTTCTTTAGGTTCTTTAACTTTATTTCTTTCTTCAAGCTCTTTTATAAGTTTTGTTTCATTGTTTAGCTTTATTACTTCTCTTAATATTGCCTCTGAATACTGCTCTCCAAGAGAAGATAATCCCCTTAAAAGATATATTTTTATTTATCTTTATTTCGTATCATTTATCACGCATTTTATTTAGGAAATTTTCAAAATCTTTGGGATACTCTAGTAAAGATTTTTTTATATTATTTTTTAATATATCTGAAAATGACGACTCTATTTTATCTCTCATATGTTTATTATAAGTATTAGACTTATAATAGAATTTACCATCTAATAGAATTTACCATCTTCTAATTTATTATCTACTATAGAAAGATTATTTTCTAAGCAAGGTGGGTCGCTTATCTTAAAAATTTTCCTCCATAAGTACACTTCATCATATTTTTTTTGTACCATGAGAGCTTGTTGAATTAAAAATTATATGATTATGTATGTGGGCTTTGTTGGTATGAGTTACTAATATAAATTGATATTCACCTTTTGTTATTTCTTGAGCTAGGTCATAACCTATCTTATTTGCTAGTTCTGGAGAAATTTCTTATGGTTTAAATGTTTATATCTTAAATGATAAGCTAATATATTATTTTTATTAAAAAGCGGAGTAAAATTAACATGCTTATTTAAGCAAGCTTTATAGATAGATTTATGTCTTAGACTTTCCAAACCTTGAACACATAATATTACTATTTTCTTTTTCATATTTTTTGAGTGGGTTTTTCTTTGTAAAATCACAATATCTATTGCTTACCTTGCTCATTTTTTCTTCGCTCAACATATTTAAGTGTGCTTTCTGCCATACTTCCCAACTTGATAACGACTTATAAAATTATCTTGATTTTTCAAAACTCTTATTGCCATTTTATTTCGTTATTGATAGCAATTTATCAAATTTTATAGAAATAAAATTTTTTTAATTATTCCTGATTTTATGCCATTTGGTGAGGATAAGTCACTACATTTTGTCCTTGAAGGTGTACTTGCTCTTGATGTCAAAGTGGACTGCGACCTTTGTAAGTAGTGCCACCAATTTTATGAAGAAAAAAAGAGGAGGGCTTGCAATATTACAACTTTTCAGTGGTGTTTCTTCTGTGGTATCAAAGTGATATCATGGCTAAAAATGTGGTGTGTGGGGTGAAAATGGCATAGGAAAAGCCGTCAATGACTAATAAAGTCAATAACGGCTTTTGTATAGGAAATAACACTCACTTTACTTGATAGAAATAAGGACCGCAATTTTCTTCAAGGGTGCAAATATATAACCACTTTTCTGCCATATCAAAAATATAAAAATCTGAAAACTCAAGTAAATGGCTGTTTTCAATTTTATAACACTCATCTGAATGTTGAAAGAAGATATATACGTCACTTTTTGAACTATTCAAAAAAGAATTTATAGCAACTTATTTTTCTTCTGATTCCAATTTTTTATAACTGAAGATATGCCATCTAAATTGATGATAACATACCTTTTTTTTGATTGAATTTGAAATTCCACTTGTGAACAATTCGTCCCACTTCTATTTTATGAGTGATGTGTTTTCTACTGCTATAAATTGGAGCCCTCTTTCACACAGCATCCTTATTTCGGAATTGAAATGATTTTGAGCAAAGTAATTTTCATACTCTACAATGTTATCCGAAATCTTGTTAAGATATTGTAACCTTATTTCAACTTCAGCTTCATAATTTAATGTATCAAGTTTAGTAAGTTCCTCGATGAGTGCCTCTCTCAATCTTGTTAGAGCCATAGATACACCCCCCTTTATATTAAATCCAATAACTAACATCTCAATTATACCACACCTCACCACAAAAAAAACAAGCCTATTCGCAAAAAGCATACCTCCTCTCATCGTCCTTTTAATAAATTCATACAATTCTTAATGCTTTATCCAATTTTAAAATTAAATATCTATACCTATAAATACTTAATACTTATAGGCATTATCTTTTATTTTAACTTATAAAATAAAATTGTATCATATTCAAAGATAGCTGGACTATCTTCTTACTCAATCCTGATACTGGAGTACTCAAGTTTATCTATGTAGTTAATATAGATAACATTGTTCCACCGATAAAATCATTAGTGTTTCAAATCTATTCGCAGAACTACCCCCTATTATTTACGCAGGAACAACGTAATTGATGAACTAATTTAAAATAATATTACAGCTTGTACTAACTTTGCACATAAAGTCTTTTGAATGGTCGCTCCGATTGTTTGGGTGATTTTGTAGAATTTTTAAAAACTTGTTTCATCTGCTCGAATAAGTTAGAAAGACATTAAAAAAAGATTGAATCATATTATATTCAATCTAAAATTTAAATAATTTGTTTAAAAGTTTTTTTAACTTAATTTATTTATTATATATTTAAATTATTTTTTGTATTTAATATATATT
>JAWXUY010000238.1:0-3028 GCA_044425885.1 bacterium
AAACTATTGCAAAATTTATTAATAGGATTTATAATAATAATATAAACATTTTCATATATAAGTTGTATATAACCATTATAATTAGTAAAATTAAATAAAAGACGTTCTAAAATAAGAAAGGCGGTGTATATTTTGTTACATGGAGGCGAATTAAAAAATATTAGTGATAAGTATAATATTCCCCAAGATAGTATAATAGACTTTAGCGGGAATATCTGTCCAGTAAGCATAATAGAAGATATAAGAGAGGATATAATAAAAAATTTAGATGTTATAAATAGATATCCTGACGTAAACTACTCTAAGTTAAGAGAATCAATAGGTAACTATTGTAATATAAAAAATATAGATAATATAATAGCTGGCAACGGCGCAACCGAGATTATATCTTTGCTTATTAAAGCTATATCACCTAAAAAATCACTCTTAGTCGCTCCTGTATACTCTGAATATAAAAAAGAATTAAAAAGCTTAAATAGTGAGATAATAGAGTATGAACTGAAAGAAGAAGAAAACTTTGAGTTAAACATAAGAAAGCTTTTAGAGATTAACTCTATTAATAATGATATAGAGCTAGCAATTTTATGTAACCCAAATAACCCAACTGGTAACGCCATTAATATTAATCAAATAGAGGAGCTATTAAATAATTTTAAATTCTTGATGATAGATGAAACTTATGTGGAGTTTAGTAATTCAAATATTACCGCTATGAGCCTTATAAATAAATACGATAACTTATTTATTATAAGAGGAGTTTCTAAATTTTTTGGTATACCAGGAGTAAGACTTGGATATGGAGTTTGTGGTAACCAAGGACTGGTAGATAGGATAAACTTGAATAAAGAGCTATGGTCGGTGAACTCTTACGCTGACTTGATAGGTCAACTGGCGTTTAATAATAAAGATTATATAAATCAAACTAGAAGATTAATACTAACGGAGAGAGATTATATAAAAAAAGAGCTTGCTGAAATAAAGAGTTTAAAAATATACGAAAGCGAAGCCAATTTTATATTATGTAAAATACTAAGAGATAAATTAAATAGTAAGGGTAAGAGTAATAATAATAGTAAGATTAATTCTACGGAGATATTTGAAAAATTGATAAAGCAAAATATTTTAATAAGAGACGCTAAAAATTTTGAGTTTTTAGACGATAGTTATTTTAGATTTTGTATATTGTCACACGAAAATAATAAGCTGTTGTTGGAGAATTTAAGAAAGGTGTTGATTTGATTGATTAATAATAAATTTCAACTAGATATACCAGATTTTACGAAAGAAGTTTAGAATCGAGTAAGACTTGAATAAAGAGCTATGGTCGGTGAACTCTTACGCTGACTTGATAGGTCAACTGGCGTTTAATAATAAAGATTATATAAATCAAACTAGAAGCTTGATACTAACGGAGAGAGATTATATAAAAAAAGAGCTTGCTGAAATAAAGAGTTTAAAAATATACGAAAGCGAAGCCAATTTTATATTATGTAAAATACTAAGAGATAAATTAAATAGTAAGGGTAAGAGTAATAATAATAGTAAGATTAATTCTACGGAGATATTTGAAAAATTGATAAAGCAAAATATTTTAATAAGAGACGCTAAAAATTTTGAGTTTTTAGACGATAGTTATTTTAGATTTTGTATATTGTCACACGAAAATAATAAGCTGTTGTTGGAGAATTTAAGAAAGGTGTTGATTTGATTGATTAATAATAAATTTCAACTAGATATACCAGATTTTACGAAAGAAGAAGCTTTAGAAGCGGGTAAAAAATGTCTGAATTGCAAAAGACCTTTTTGCAAAGAGGGGTGTCCAATAAATAATAATATACCTGATTTTATACAGGCTTTACTTAAAGACGATATGCAATTAGCATATGATTTATTAAGTGAAAAAACTAACTTGCCAGCAGTATGTGGTAAAATATGCCCACACGAAAAACAATGTCAAGGTAGTTGCATAATGAATAGAAGAAATATGCCTATACAGATAGGACAAATAGAAAATTATATAGCTAACTACGCTCATGAGAATAATTTAGTTAGAAGCGACTTAGATAAAATAAAAACGCAAGATAAATTGGGTAAAATAGGTATAGTGGGCTCTGGACCATCTGGACTTAGTTGCGCATACGTTTTAATAAAAGATGGGTTTGAAGTAGATTTATATGAAGAAGATAAAGTAGCTGGCGGGGTTCTTGCATATGGTATACCACACTATAGATTATCGGAGAACGTTATAAAAAGAGAAGTGAGCCTGCTAGAAGATATGGGCGTTAAATTTATACTGGATACTAAAATAGGTGATAGCATTACGCTAGACGATTTAAAAGCCAAGTACGACGCTATTTGCATAACTACAGGAGCTAATAATAAAAAAGCAATAAATGTTCAAGGAGAAGATTTAGAAGGAGTTATACACGCTAATAAATTTTTAAAAGACTACGCTAAATATTTAAATAACGAGATAAGTAAAGAAGATATAGGAGTATCGGAAGAAGATATAATAGTAGTAATAGGAGGAGGAAACGTGGCGATGGACGCTTCGAGGACTGCGAAAAGAATATCTAATAAGACGCAAGTTATTTATAGAAGAACTGAGGAGGAGATGCCAGCTTCTAAGGCAGAGTATCGAGAGGCAGTAAAAGACGAAGTGCCATTTAAATGGAGATATTCTCCACTGGAGTTTATAGGAGAGAAAGGACAAGTTAGAGGTGTGCGCTGTATGAACTTAGACGAAGAAGTAGAAGTTATAGAGCCATGTACGAAAGTACTAACAGCTATAGGAGCAAGCCCAAGCATATGCTCTGAGGATTTAGAGCTTAATAAAAGGGGTTACATACAGACTTCGGAAGATGTAATGGGACTTACTAATATAGAAGGAATATTTTCTTGCGGAGATGTGGTAGAAGGAGGGACAGTCGTTTTGGCTATGAGAGAGGGAAGAAAAGTAGCTGAGAGCATAAAAGAGTATGTTATAAAAAATAATAAAAAATAATAAAAAAATAAAATAAAATTATTT
>JAWXUY010000239.1:0-3025 GCA_044425885.1 bacterium
ATAAACCCTTTGTATAAAGCATTCTCTAAGTTATGCCCTAATCCTAAAACTTCTCCTGTCGAACGCATCTCTGGTCCTAAGCTTACCTCTACTTGTGGAAGCTTCTCTGTTGAAAAGACTGGTACTTTTACCGATACTACGCTTGGTTCTTCCGCTATTTGAGTCCCTAAGCCCATACTATTTAATTTGTCGCCTAACATAACTTTTGTAGCTATATCTATTATCTCTACTCCTGTTACTTTACTTATATATGGCACTGTTCTTGAAGAACGTGGATTAACTTCTATTATATTAAGCTCGCCTTTATACTCTATAAACTGTATGTTTATCATACCTATTACTTTTAATGCTACTGCTATTTTTTGAGTAACTTCCATTATTTCTTTTCTAATCTCTGGCGTTACATTTTGTGGCGGATAAATAGATATACTATCTCCTGAATGCACCCCTGCTCTTTCTAAATGCTCCATTATTCCTGGTATAAATACATCTTCTCCATCACATATAGCATCTACTTCTAGCTCTCGCCCTGCTATATATCTATCTATTAGAACTGGATTTTTAATATCTTTTTCAAAAGCATCTTTTAAATATTTAGTAAGCTCTGACTCGTTATAAGTAATCTCCATGCCTTGACCGCCTAACACATATGATGGTCTTACTAAAACTGGATAGCTTAATTCTTCCGCCGTTTTAACGCCTTCTTGTACGCTCCAAACTGCTTTCCCTTTAGGTCTTATAATACCTAGCGTTTCTAATATAGCATCAAATTTCTCTCTATCTTCTGCCATATCTATCTGCTCTGGCTTAGTACCTAAAATAGGTATATTCATCTCATCAAAGAAATTAGCTAATTTAATTGCCGTTTGACCTCCAAACTGAAGTATAACTCCGTTTGGCTTTTCTTGTTCTACTATATTTAATACATCTTCCTCTGTTAGAGGCTCAAAATATAACTTATCCGACGTATCAAAATCTGTGCTAACTGTCTCTGGATTATTGTTGACTATTATAGTCTCTATCCCAGCCTCTTTAAGTGCCATTATAGACCTAACAGAACAATAGTCAAATTCTATACCTTGTCCTATTCTAATAGGTCCTGATCCTATTACTAATACTTTTTGCTTGTCAGTCGTAATTGCTTCGTTTTCCTCATCATATGTAGAATAATAATAAGGAGTCACCGCTTCAAATTCACCCGCACAAGTATCAACCATCTTATAGACTGGCATAATATTATATTTTTTTCTAAGCTTATAAATCTCTGGCGGACTTACTTTTAAGAAATCTGCCATTGCCTTATCCGAAAAACCTTTTTCTTTATAAAATCTTAAAACATCTTCTGTTAAATCATCAAGCGTCATAATTTTAAGTTCTTCTTCTAAATCAACTATTCCTTTAATCTTATTAACAAAAAACGGATCCATCCCTGTAATCTCACAGACTTTCTCTACTCTATAATTTCTTCTAAGCATCTCTGCTAAGTCAAAAAGCCTCTCATCATCTGGTATCTGCACACGCTTTTTAAGTTCTTCTAAATCTCTTTTTTTACAAGATTTACGTTCTAAGCTATATTGCCCTATCTCTAGCGAACGTACTCCTTTTAGTAACGCCATCTCTAAATTATTTGCGATAGCCATAATTTCACCTGTAGCCATCATCTTAGTACCTAAATTTCTTTTTGCTCCGTAAAATTTATCAAACGGCCATCTTGGTATTTTAACTACTACATAATCAAGAGTAGGCTCAAAACACGCAAACGTCTTGCCTGTAACTTCGTTTTTGATTTCATCTAAATTATAACCTAGTGATATTTTAGCACCTACTTTCGCAATAGGATAGCCTGTCGCTTTAGATGCTAAAGCCGATGAACGGCTAACACGTGGGTTAATTTCTATTACTGCATAATTATAACTATTTGGGTCTAACGCAAATTGCACATTACAACCGCCTTTAATCTCAATAGAGTTAATAATATCTATCGCCGCTGTTCTTAGCATTTGATACTCTCTGTCTGTTAAAGTCTGCGCTGGAGCTACTACTATACTATCTCCAGTATGGACTCCTACTGGGTCTATATTTTCCATACTACATACAGTTATACAATTTCCAGCTCCATCTCTTAGTACCTCAAACTCTATTTCTTTCCAGCCCTTTATACTCTTTTCTATTAGAACCTGTCCTACTCTACTAAATTGTAGCCCTTGAGTACATATTTCTCTAAACTCATCCTCATTTTCTGCTATACCTCCGCCTGTTCCACCAAGAGTGTAGGCTGGTCTTATTATAACTGGATAGCCTATTTCGAGAGCAAATTCAGCTCCGCTCTCTAAATCAGTTATTATAGCACTTTCTATTATAGGCTGATTCGTTCTTTCCATTAGCTTCTTAAAACTGTCTCTATCTTCACCCTCTTTAATAGAATCTATAGATGTTCCTATTACTCTAACATGATATTTATCTAGTATCCCTGAGTCATGTAGCTCACAAGCTAAATTTAAACCTGTTTGACCTCCCATACCCGCTATAATACTATCTGGTCTCTCTTTTGCTATTACTTTCTCTAAGAAGTCTATATTTAAAGGCTCTATATACGTATAATGCGCCATACCAATATCTGTCATAATAGTAGCTGGATTGGAATTAACCAATACTACTTCTACTCCCTCCTCTTTGAAAGAAGTTACAGCCTGCGTTCCTGAATAATCAAATTCTGCTGCTTGTCCTATTACTATTGGTCCTGAGCCTATTACTAATACTTTTTTAATCGAAATGTCTTTTGGCATACTTATTTAGCCTCCTCTATAATTTTTAAAAATCTATCAAATAAAAATTGCATATCAAGCGGTCCTGGATTAGCTTCTGGGTGAAATTGCACACTGTAAATTGGCTTTGTTTTGTGCTTAATACCCTCTATGCTTCCGTCATTTACATTAACAAAAGTAGCCTCTACCTCGTCACCTAAATCCACTATTACAAACTCATGATTTTGTGAAGTAATAAATACGTTTCCTGTTTTAATATC
>JAWXUY010000240.1:0-3017 GCA_044425885.1 bacterium
ACTTCAATGTACTTTTACCAGCTGAAAGGTTTGAAGTAGCTCCATCGACTGCCAATTGATAATCATCATCTGACATTCCCTCTGGAATATATGTAGATCCGTCTGAGTTTGTAAACTCGCTTAAATCACGAGTTAAACCTTTCCCATAAGATGCTAAAACGAAAGCTATAGCTTGAGCCTTGCTATTATTTTCATCGCTCAATTTAACATTGCTATCTAAACCTGCTACATACCTAATATAGTTAAATACATTAAGAGCGTAGTTTAGCGAAGCACTAGATAATTCACCATATATCCCTTTTTCAAAATCTGGTTCAACATCAAATGACATACTAACATTAGTACCTATCTTTAAACTACTATATTTAGAAGCTATTTGCTGTTGAGTAGGACTAGCAAGAGTATTTATACCACCACTACTACTACTAATTGTACTTACATCATACTCATTTACTTTAGATATATTACTACCATCATCAATACTAACCGCTGAAATTTCTTCACTAGCACTATATGCTGGTATGACTTGAGTTGAAATTGTCATAGCCAATGCTAACGAAAAAATCTTTTTATTTATTAATTTATACTTCATATGAATTCCCTCTCTATCTTTAGGTATATTTTTTACATATTTTTTTTAATATTTTTTACATAATTCTAACACGTATTAATAATTTTGTCAAATAAAACTTCAATAATTCAACCTATTTTCATAAATTAATTATATATACTATAAAAATATATTTCACATAAATAATCACCAAAATTTTTACATCTTATCTAAATCAAAAACTTCTCTTGATAGTCTTTTATCGGCATAGGTCTTGCGAACAAATAGCCCTGCCCATACTCACAATCCATAGAGTCTAGTATGTCTAACTGCTCTTGCGTCTCCACTCCCTCGCAAATTACTTTTAACTCCAAGTCTTTTGCTAAGCGAATTATATTTTTTAAAAGCAACTCACTCTTTTTAGGAGTCTTGTTATTTAAATTCCATAAAAAGCTTTTATCTATTTTTAATATATCAATGTTTATATCAGCTAATAAGTTAAGAGAGGAGTAGGCAGTACCAAAATCATCTATCGAGATTTTTATACCACAAGTTTTAAGCCCGTCTATAAAATTAACTAAAATATTTGCGTTCTCTAAAAATACGCCCTCTGTTATTTCTAGCTCTATTAAGTCGACTGGTATATTATATTTATTTATTAAACTTGATAAATTTTCAGTAAAATTTGAATTATAAATATGATTGCGTGACACATTCATAGAGATAGGATAAGTAGGTAAATCGTTATCTATGCAATATTTTAAATACTCTAAAGCTCTTTCATATATATAAAAATCAAGCTTGCATATAAAACCATTATTTTCAAATAAAGGTATAAACTCGTTTGGATAAATCATTTCTCCATCTGCCGTAATCCATCTAACTAAAGCCTCTGCACCACAGATTTTATTATTTCTTATTTCAAATTTTGGCTGTAGAAATAACTTAAACTCGTTATTATCAATAGCATAATTCTGCCTGTCTTCTATAAGAAGCTCTCTTTGTATAACGCTTTCTATATTTTGGTCATAGAACGCTATATGATGCTCCGCTGAACTTTTAATACTTTTGCGTGCCATATTAGACCTATCTATTAATATATTAAAATCAAGCACTTTATCTACTAAGCAAATCCCCATACGAATATCTAAATTATTAAAGCAACTATCACACTCTTTTATTTTTATAAACTCTTTCTCTAGAGTAGCGAATCTAAGCGCAAAAATTTCTTGAGCGTCTTGCTTAAATATTATAGCAAACCTGTCATCATTAATTCTGCAAAACATCTCATCGCCTACTAACGAATTATCTAAGACGTTTGCAATTTTAACCAATAATTTATTTCCCTTATCAAATCCACCTCTTGAATTTATATTTTTAAATTTAGCCACATCTAGCGTCAATAAAACATATTCGTCATCATTATTTTTTATAATAGAGTTATAATAGCTTTCTAAACCCTTTAGCGATAAGCTAGACGTCAATAAGTCTAGCCCCTCTAACTGCTTTATGTGGTCTTGTGTGTCCTTGCCATATATAATATATACATCTTGACCATTATTAAGCGTAAGCTCCACATTTTTTCTAACCCAGTGCTTACCTTTTACTTCTACGTATTTAGTATTTATATTATCTTCTATAGAAAATTCTTTAGTTTTACCTATTAGCTCATAATAATAAGTACACTCCCTTATATGCGGAAGTATTTCTTCGTATTTTTTATTATATTCTATTATAGTTTTATCGTCTCTACTTACTATGCATATAGGCATATTTTCGTTTTTAAGTATCTCCTGTTGTATTTTAGTAGAATTAGATAAACTCTTTTCGTTTAAATCTTTTTCTATTCTTAGCCTCATGATGTGAAATATATTTAAAAAATACTTTAGAGCTTCGTTGTTTAAAGTATTATCTTCGTCATACCTCTCTACTACTATATAAGAAAAAAACTCTTTTACTTTCATATAGGCTATAATACACTCCGAAGGTAACTTGTCATTATTGTTAATAGCATTATAACCCAAAGAATTTAATATGCTTAACTTCTGCTTACATTCCTCTCCAACAAAATACAACTTTTTATTACAAAGACTAATAAATTTACTTTCTGCCTCGTCTAGCTCTTTAAGGGAAAGGTTAGATTTTTCATTGGTACTATCCATCTCTTGAAGTATATAACCTCTTTCTTTTTCGTACACAACAACAGGTATAAAAATATCTTCTGCTGTTTTTCTTGTTCCTGCAACTATTTTATCTATATTAAAATAATCACAGCTTTCAACTATTAAATTTTTTACTGCTTTATCTAAATCTTGCGTTATTAAAAATTTTTCTGTAATATTAAATATAATTTCAGGTTCTAAATTCATTTTACTAATCATAAAACTTTTCAACTCCTATCTTATCTTATTTAATTTTAATTTTTATTTTTATTTTTATTTTTATTTATTTTTAATTTTTATATCAC
>JAWXUY010000241.1:0-3017 GCA_044425885.1 bacterium
AAGAGGTGGTTCGGATTTTAAAAAAGTGAGATCTTATATTCAAGACAATCCAGGTACAGATGTCTTTACAGTCTCAAGAGCAACTGGAATTTCAGCAAGTGTTATAATGAAATATATCAAAGGTGGCAAAATAGATACTAGATAAACAAGTAAAGCAAAAAAACAAGTAAAGCAAGAAAACAAGTAATGTTAGTGATATAAAAATATAGAATAAATATAATTAAAAAATATGATTTAAATAAAATATAAAAATAAATATAAATATAATAAAAAAATATAATAGAAAATATAATAAAAAAATATAATAGAAAATATAACAAGAAAATGTAATAAGAAAATATAACAAAAAAAATTGAAATAAATATTATTTAAGAGGTGATAAAATGGCAAGTAATTTGAACATAAAAAATTGTAGAGAATGTGGTAAAATATTTTCAGGAGCTCCTTTAACAAAAATTTGCCCAGATTGTGTGAAAGTAGACGAAGAAAATTTTAAAAAAGTAAGAGCTTATGTAAATACGCATAAAGGTGCTGATATGAATGTAGTTGCAGAAGAAACGCAAGTTCCTAAAGAGTCAATTATGGGCTATTTAAGAAGTGGAAAGCTTCAAGCTTCAAAAGGTCTAAATGATGCTTTAGCTTGCCAAAAATGTGGCAAGGCTATCAATACTGGCAAGTTTTGTGTAGATTGTTCTTCAAGTATGGCTAAAAGTTTAGACGAAACTAGAAAGCCAGTCAGAGAAGAACCTAAAAAAATACAGGGTGGAATGCATCTTAAAAGATAAAAAGATAAAAAGATAAAAAGATAAAAAAATAAAAAAATAAAAAAATAGATGAAAAACATAAGAAAAGATATAAAAAAATATAAATTTAAAATAAATAACAAGTATTATATTATTATATACTTGTTATTTATTTTTTATATCAAATTTATATAAATGTAGAATTAAATATATTAATAAAAAAATTTTTAAATAATAGCTTGCTTTTTCTAAAAAAATAGAGTATAATTCTATAAAATATTTTAAAGGGAGAAATTTTAAAATGGCATATTATTATAATGAACCGTCAAGAACTTTTAACGAGTATTTACTTGTACCAGGATATTCTTCTAAAGAGTGTATCCCAGCAAATACAAGTCTTAAAACACCAGTTGTTAAGTTTAAAAAAGGGCAGGAAGAACCAGCTCTTACTATGAATACACCGCTTGTTTCAGCAATAATGCAAGCAGTTTCTGATGATAAAATGGCAATAGCACTTGCCAAAGAAGGTGGAATATCTTTTATATTTGGTTCTCAAAGTATAGAAAGTCAAGCGCAAATGGTAAAAAAAGTAAAGAGTTATAAAGCGGGTTTTGTTACGAGTGCGTCTAATATTAGACCAGATGAGACACTACAAGATGTTATTAATTTAAAAGAACAAACAGGGCATTCAACAGTAGCAGTTACGCATGATGGTACTTCACATGGTAAATTATTAGGAATAGTTACGAGTAGGGATTATAGAGTTAGCAGAATGGATAAGACTACGCCAGTTTGTGAGTTTATGACGCCTATAGAAAGTATGATATATGCTGATGAAACAACAACGCTTAAGCAAGCAAATGATATTATATGGGATAAAAAAATAAATGCGTTGCCGATGATAGATAAAGAGGGTTGTTTGGTAGCGTTTGTATTTAGAAAAGATTATTATAGTCGTAAAAAGAATTTTTTAGAGCTTTTAGATGATAATAAGAGTTATGTAGTAGGAGCAGGGATAAATACAAGGGATTTTGAAGAAAGAGTTCCAGCTTTAATAGAGGCAGGAGCAGATGTTTTATGTATAGATTCTTCAGAAGGATTTAGCGAGTGGCAAAAAAATACTATAGGTTGGATTAAAGAGACGTATGGCGAAGAAGTTAAGATTGGAGCTGGAAACGTAGTAGATAGAGAAGGCTTTAGATTTTTAGCAGAATCAGGAGCGGACTTTATTAAAATAGGTATAGGCGGGGGGTCTATATGTATAACAAGAGAACAAAAAGGAATTGGGCGTGGACAAGCTACGTCTGTTATAGAGGTAGCAGAAGCACGAGATGAATATTTTAAAGAAACGGGTATTTATATTCCTATTTGTTCAGATGGTGGAATAGTACATGATTATCATATAACTTTAGCACTTGCGATGGGTTGTGATTTCTGTATGTTAGGAAGATATTTTTCAAGATTTGAAGAAAGTCCAACGAACAAAGTTGTTGTGAACGGAAACTTCATGAAAGAGTATTGGGGAGAAGGTTCGGCCAGAGCAAGAAATTGGCAAAGATATGACATGGGAGGCGACAACAAGCTATCTTTTGAGGAGGGCGTAGATTCTTATGTACCTTATGCAGGGAAGTTAAAGCATAATTTACAGCTTACTTTAAGCAAAGTGCGTCATACGATGTGTAATTGTGGGGCATTAACGATAGAGGAGCTACAAGAAAAAGCCAAAATAACTCTAGTATCGTCTACTAGTATAGTAGAGGGCGGGGCGCATGATGTTGTATTAAAAGACAGCAATGCAACTTTAGCTTAGCAAAATAAAATAAAATAAAAGTATCTAGTAATTATATATTATTAGATACTTTTTTAATTTAATTTAATTTAATTTAATTAAAATTTATTAATGTTTTTTATTGCCGACCAAGTAGCCAACTAAAAGTCCTTTGAAAAATGCAACGAACAAGCATAAAACCGCTACTATTATTAATTGATTTTTTTTGTCGTTTGGTATAAATGTTCCCTTTGGAGAGTTGTTTACTTCTAGTTGTTTTTTAAATGCTCTATAGTGTTTTTTTGCCATATTGAAAAAGCCTCCCTATTTAATCTAATCTATTCTATTATTAATCTTAATTTTAATATTTAATTTATTATAAATATTAATCTATTTATAGTATACCACAAAAATTTAAATTTAAAAAGAAAAAAATTTAAATTTTTATAAATTTTTTTTTTGAAAATTTTTAATTTTTAATTTACAAATTTAAAAATTAATGTATA